>JADLDQ010000360.1 GCA_020846575.1 Burkholderiales bacterium | reverse complement strand
TCTGCTACATCGGCTGCGGCGTGACCACCGGCATCGGCGCGGTGATCAACACCGCGAAGGTGGAGCCGGGCGCAAATGTGGTGGTGTTCGGCCTGGGCGGTATCGGCCTGAACGTGGTGCAGGGAGCGCGCCTCGCGGGCGCCGAGCGCATCGTCGGCGTGGATCTCAACCCGAACCGCCGGGCGCTCGCCGAGAGGTTCGGCATGACCCACTTCGTCGATCCCAGGCAAGTGCAGGGCGACCTGGTCGCGCACATCGTGGACATCACCGGCGGCGGCGCCGACTACAGCTTCGAGTGCATCGGCAACGTGGAGGTGATGCGCCAGGCGCTGGAATGCTGCCACCGGGGCTGGGGCGTGTCGGTGATCATCGGCGTGGCGGGCGCCGGGCAGGAGATCCGCACGCGGCCGTTCCAGCTCGTCACCGGCCGGGTCTGGAAGGGCACGGCCTTCGGCGGCGCGCGCGGGCGCACCGACGTGCCGCGCATCGTGGACTGGTACATGGACGGCAGAATCGACATCGACAGCCTCATCACCCACACCCTGCCCCTGTCCGAGATCAACCGGGCGTTCGAGCTGATGCACGCGGGCGAATCGATCCGCAGCGTGGTGGTGTATTGAGCCGCGCGACGGCGAGCGCCGCGGAGCGCAACAAGGAGCCGATCCTCGAGGTGCTCGCGCGCGTGCTGCCCGCGAGCGGCACGGTGCTGGAGATCGCGAGCGGCACCGGGCAGCACGTGGTGCACTTCGCGCGCGCGCTCCCCGCGCTCCAATGGCAGCCGAGCGATCCGGATGCCGGCGCACGGCACTCGGTCCGGGCGTGGGTCGCGCAGGAAGGCCTTGCCAACGTTCGCGAGCCGATCGACCTGGACGTGAACGTAGAGCCCTGGCCGGTGGCGTCCGCGGCCGCGCTGGTTTGCATCAACATGATCCACATCGCCCCCTGGGAGGCGGCGCGGGGGCTGATGCGGGGCGCCGGCCGCATCCTGGCGGCGGGTGGGGTGCTGGTCCTGTACGGTCCCTACCGGCGCGGGGGCCAGCACACGGCGCCGAGCAACGAGGCTTTCGACTCGGATCTGCGCGCGCGCGACCCGTCCTGGGGCGTGCGCGATCTGGAGGCGGTCGAGACGCTGGCGACCGGCGAAGGCTTCACGCTCGACGAAGTCGTTCCGATGCCGGCGAACAACCTGAGCCTCGTGTTCCGCAAGGGCGAGCGAGCGGGGCCGGCGCGAGACCTTCTTTCGGCCTGATCCCCGCCGGGTTGGTGATCTTCGCTGCGCTCTGCGGTGCGCGCTGGGGGCCGGACGGTGCGGGTCGCGTGCTGGTGCGGCCAGTGCAACGCAGGCCGGCGCGGCCAGTGCAACGCAGGCCGGCGCGGCCAGTGCATTGCAGGCCGGCGCGGCCAGTACCGGCGAGCCAGCGCTACTTCACGCGCTGCGCGCGCGGCAGCCTCACGGCAAGACCGTCAGGGAACGCACGAACAGGAACGGCCCGCCGCCGAAGCCGTGACGCAACTCGCCCAGGATTTCGACGCGCCGCCCATCCAGTCTTGCCGGCGTTCGACTGTTCTCGGACGGATCGAGCACGTACCGCCTGCCGTCATCGCAGAGCAGGACGACCGCGCGCACGCCGGTCGCAGCCTTTTCGGAATGCTCGACGTGGATGCTGCCGCGATAGACTCCCTGGACTGCCGAGCCATCGTCGCTGGCGCTCAAGCTCAAGCGCATGCCGCCGGCGGCGAACAGCAGCAGCCCGAGGGCGGCATGAACCCGCCAGCGGTTCGGTGTGCCGCGCTCGGTATGTATCCGCCTGCCGATCCTCGCGGCCGGTCTGCCCGGACGGGTCAATGCGATCCTGGCGCGGGCAGCCGCCCGCCCGTGCGCCTTGCTCTGAACCACAGGAGAGAAAGCCCCAGGGCAAGCAGCAGCAGTACGCCGGGCGCCGGGACGCTCTCGGTGTAGGCAAGCGCAATGTGGGACTGCTTGTTGGAGTTTTTCTGACCGTTGTCCCACACGAACTCAAGGCGAGCCTCCGTGACGTTGTACGTCAGATCGGCTTCGAAGAGCTTCGAGGTATCGTTGGGATCGAGGTAGTCCAGTTTCCGCGCTTCACCGGCATCCCATGCCATATTGCCATTGGTGTCGTCGAACTTGAGACTCGTCAGGGTGATGGCGTGCGCTCCGCCTGCGTACCTGATCCCGAGCTCGATGTCCTCTCCGTGCGAAATCTCGCGCCAGAGGAAATCCCACGTCGGGGACACATTCTCGAGGACGTCCCCCCAGTACCATCCGGCGAAGGGATTGGCGCCGGTCAACTTGACCTGCCCGTCGACCTTGACGTGCGAGCTGCCGAAGTCGGTGACCCAGTACGACTTCGTCTCCCACCAGCTTCGCTCCGAGGCGCCGCAATCGCCCATGCCCGCACGCACTTCGCCCTTGGCATTGGTCCATCCGTTGATCAGCTTGTCGCGTGCGCTCGCCAGGTCGGTGCCGGCGCCGGGTATGAGGTTTCCGGCTCCGGCGCCGTAGCGGTTCTGCAGGTACTGGAAAGAGTTCGCGGTGGCCGTGGGCGCGCAATTGCCACCGACGTTTTCGAGGTGACCGAACTGATTGTAGGGAAGCTGTATCCCGATCCAGTCCGCGTAGGCCCACGTTCCTGTCATGCACAAGGCCAGCGCCGCTGCGATCTTGGCGGGTTTCCATGCTGATGTCATGTCATGTCCTCCTTGGGTTCGAGACCTGCCCCCGGTGGGTGCAGCGTCTCCTGTGGATCGGTCGGTCGGGTCGGCTCTTACCTCCGCTGGTGCGCTGTTTGAATTTCGAGATCGAGTATCACTACGGGCAAGCAAATTTCATACGACCTGGCAGTCATCAGCGGGTCTACGAAATACTCTCAACAAAATCAGGTTGGTCGATTTACCTGCTCATGGGTAAGGGTCGATCTCGCACAGATCGCATCGAAACAGTGTAAGAAATTCCGACAAAGCATCCTCGGGCATTCGGAGTTCTTCCGGCGCGGTAAGGCGAAGTGTCAGGGAGAAAGAGCCAGGGAAAGTCAGGCAGGCGTCAGTCGTGCGGCGAGCCATTGCGGCGATCGCTGCGCGTGGCGCACGCGTGCCGCCCGGCGCGCATCTCCGGCACCGTGGCGACAGGCGCCGCAGTCGATGCGGGTTGAATCGGCGCAGAAGCCGCCCGGGGCGTTCTCCGCCCCGCGCCCGGCGGCGCCCTTCCGCGGCGGCGGTGCGTTCAGCCGGACTTGGCGATCGATTTCGAGGGATCGACGAAGGGCATCGGCACCACGGTCGCGGTTCGCGTTCCGGCGCAGGTCTGGACTTCCAGTCGCGTGCCCACGGCGGCGCGCGCGAGCGCGAGCATGGCGTAGCCGATGTTCTTCGCGAGGCGCGGCGAGTACACCGCGGAACTCACATGGCCGCCGCCCGCGACCGGCCAGCGCGTCATGTTGAGGTCGAGCGGCGCACCTTCGATCTCCACGCCGGCGAGTTTCCTGCGCACGCCCTCGCGCGCGATGCGCCTCAGCGCCTCGCGGCCGATGAACTCGTCGGGCTTGTCGAGGTCCACCAGGCGCTCCAGGCCCAGTTGGTAGGGATTGTCCTCCAGCGTCATGTCGATGCCGTAGTTGAGGATCCCGGCTTCGATGCGCCGGATATCGGAGGGGCCGGTGGGCGCGATGTTCCACGGCCGGCCCGCTTCCATGACGCGGTTCCAGAGTTCGGTGCCGCGCGCGGGATCCAGCAGGTAGATCTCGTAGCCCAGTTCGCCGGTCCAGCCGGTGCGCGTCACGATCACCGGGATGCCCTCCAGGTCGGCGCGGAAGAAGTGGTAGTAGCCCAGGCCCTGGACCCGCTCGCCGAACAGCGCCTGCACCACCTCGCGCGAGCGCGGTCCCTGCACCTGCAGCGGCGCCACGTCCAGCTCGCGCAGGGTCACGTCCAGCCCGCTGCCGCGGGCGACGCCCTTCGCCCACAGCAGCACGTCGCTGTCCGCGCAGGCGAGCCAGAACCGGTTTTCCTGGATGCGCAGCAGCACAGGGTCGTTCACGATCCCGCCCGCCTCGTCGGTGAGGATCACGTAGCGGCCGCGCCCGACCGGACAGTTCGCGAGGTCGCGGGGCGTGAGCAGCTGCGCGAGCCGCATCGCGTCGGGCCCGGAGATCTCCACGTTGCGCTCCACCGACACGTCCCACAGCGTCACCTCGCCGAGCAGGCGGCGGTACTCCGACTCGAAACCGTCGTAGCGGATCGGCAGCAGCATGTGGTTGTAGACCGTGTAGCCCAGGCAGCCGGCGCGCTGCGTCGCCTCGAAGTAGGGCGAGCGCTTCAGCCGGGCGCCGCGCTGGATCAGGGCCGGATCGAATTGTTCGGGCATGCGCTCGTCTCCACTGCATTGGTGCTCGGGTGCGCGTATGGTGAACCGAAACGATTCGAGCGTCGAGGCGCATCGATCGCGGCGGGTTTGCTGACATCCCGGGCCAGCGCACGATCCTTCGCGTGGTGCTTCGCGCGGTTCTTCCCTTTGCCTCGAAACCCCATCGAGCAGGAGCGCACCATGACGAGCGAGCGCGGCGACATCCCATTGACCGTGGATTTCCACGTCCACATGCTCGACGAGGAGGCCTTCAAGGCTTCGACCGGCAAGACGGTCCAGACCGGCTTCGGCGCGAATGCCGGGTCCGCGCCGCACCCGGAGCGCGGGCGTCCACGCGGCGTGGGCGGTGACTGTCGCTCGCAGGCGACATGCCATGACGCCGTTCTCGCGTGGGGCGCGTTCACTTCTCGCGTGAGGCGCGTTCTCGAGCGAGGCGCGTTCACTTTTTTCGGGGTCATCCGTTAAAGACTGGTAGCATCGATTCCTCACCGAACGAGCCCGGCGGCCCCTTCCCAAGATGCTTCGCCTCTGCAAGACACTGGTATTGCTGTCCGCGTTTCTTGCCGGCGCCTTCGCGGCCACGGCGCAGGCCGGGTCGCTGCGCGTGGACACGGACCTGGGCGCCAGCTGGCGGCTCGATTCGATCGCCCGGTTGATGGCGGGGCTGGAGCCCTCGTATCCGCAGCACGCCCGCATCGCCGCCACGCAAGCCTGGAAGAGCCACAGCGCCGCCATGCAGTCCATGTGGAAACGGCTGCGCGCCGAGCGGGCGGTCTCGATGCTCGCCTGGCGCGACAAGCACCTGCCCGGCGCCTGCCCGGGCGGCAGGACGCTCCTGTACCCGTTCAGCGGCCCGGACTTCTTCAACGTCTACTGGCTGTGTCCGGAGTGCGAGAACTTCGTGCTGTGCGGGCTGGAGCACATCGGCCAGGTGCCCGACCTGGAGTCGCTGAGCGAGCGCGAGCTCGCCCAGTTCGGCG
>JADLDQ010000359.1 GCA_020846575.1 Burkholderiales bacterium | reverse complement strand
CCGCGGTACCTCGGACTCCTCGCATGCGGGCCGGATGCAGGGCGGCCATCAGTGCGTGCGCCGAGCCATCCGCGCCTATCCGACGGGCGCGGCCGTCAGATGACCTTGGCGCGGAACAGGTCGTGCATGTTCAGCGCGCCGACCAGGCGGGCGTTGTCGTCGAGAACCAGCAGCTGGTTGATCCGGTGCCGTTCCATGAGCTGCACCGCCTCGGCTGCGAGGCGGTCCGGATGTATGGTCCGCGGGCTGCGGGTCATGACCTCGCCGATGCGCAGCGAGCGTATGTCGGGACTGCCCTCGAGAAGACGGCGCAGATCCCCGTCGGTGAAGATGCCCGCTATCCGGCCCTGGTCGTCCAGCACCGCGGTCATGCCCAGCCCCTTGCGCGACATCTCGAGCAGCGCCTGCGGAAACGAGGCGGTCTCCGGCACCCGCGGCAGGTCCTGCCCCGAGCGCATGACGTCGCGCACACGCGTGAGCAGGCGCCGGCCGATTGCACCGCCCGGGTGTGAGCGCGCGAAATCCTCGGCGCTGAAACCCCGCGCATCCAAGAGCGCCACCGCGAGCGCATCGCCCAGCGCGAGCGCCGCGGTGGTGCTCGCCGTCGGGGCGAGGTTGAGCGGACACGCCTCCTGCTCCACGCGGGCGTCGAGGAGTACGTCGGCCTGCCGCGCGAGCGTGGATCCGGCGTTGCCGCAGATCGCGATCAGGACGGCGCCCTGTCGCTTGATCAGGGGAATGATGGTGAGAAGCTCTGCGCTCTCGCCGGAGTAAGACAGGGCGAGCAAGACATCGTCGCGGCGGATCATGCCGAGATCGCCATGGCTCGCGTCCGCCGGATGAACGAAGTACGCGGGGGTTCCGGTGCTGGACAGCGTCGAGGCGATCTTCCTCGCGATATGACCGGATTTCCCGATGCCGCTCACCAGAACCCGGCCGCGGGAGGACAGGACGCGCTTCACCGCCTGATCGAAGCGCTCGTCGAGGCGAGCAACCAGGCCGCCGATCGCACCGGCTTCGATCGACAGGACCGTGCGGGCGAGCGCGAGCGACCGGGGCCGGGAGTCTGCGCGCAAGGCCGGTTCTTCCCGCGCCGGGGGGACGGCGCGCGCAGCGACCCGCATTCGCGCACCTGCTGTGAGCGTGCCTCGTCCTGCGCCAGCGGCTGCCGCCCGGGACTGCGCCCGCTTTCTCGTTCGCCTTTGCTCCAGGGAATCGGTCCGGGCGGCTGCGCTCGTCATGCGCCGGAGTATATCAGACCCCCCCGTGCGCCCTTGCCTCGCCCGCGCGGGCGATGCCGCGCACGCGCAGCGCGGGGCGCCGCCGGTGGTGCCAAAAGCGAGCGCACGACGCATACTTCAACGGCGCTGCGCGGACCTCGCACGGGAATCGCGTTACCGGGATCGTGCATGCGCAGCGTGCAATACGCAGCCTGCGCGCGGCAGGTCGATAGGAAGCTCGAACGACGCATGCACAACGTACTCGAACTGGTCCTGATCCTGCTTGCGAGCGCGGTCCTGGTGGTCGCGCTGTTCCGGACACTGCACCTGCCGCCGCTGCTGGGTTACATCATCGTCGGCGGGCTGATCGGTCCGCACGCGCTCGGCTGGATCCCGAATACCGAGGCCGCCAGCTACCTCGCGGAGTTCGGGATCGTTTTTCTGATGTTCTCCATCGGCCTGGAGTTCAGCCTGGCGCACCTGTACCAGATGCGTCACGCGGTGCTCCGGCTCGGCCTTTCGCAGGTACTGCTCACGCTCGCCGGCGGGTTCCTCGCCTCGCTCGCCGTCGGGCTGTCGTGGCAGACCGGCCTCGTGCTCGGGGCGGCGCTGGCGATGTCCTCGACCGCGATCGTGGCGCGCATGCTCGCGGAACGGCTGCAGCTGGACACGATGCACGGCCGCGAGGTGATGGGCGTGCTGCTGTTCCAGGACCTCGCGGTGGTGCCGTTCCTGGTGCTGATCCCGGCGCTGGCGGTGCAGGCGGACCTCGCCGCGCGCCTCGCGCTCGCCGGTGGCAAGGCGGTGGTGATCCTGTTCGGCATCCTGTTCGTCGGACAGCGCCTGATGCGTCCCTGGTTCCACGCGGTCGCAAGCCGCCGCTCGCAGGAGCTGTTCATCATCAACGTGCTGCTGGTGACCCTGGGGCTCGCCTGGGTGACCGAGCAGGCCGGGCTGTCGCTCGCGCTCGGCGCGTTCCTCGCCGGCATGCTCATCGCCGAGACCGAGTACCGCCACCAGGTCGAGGAGGACATCAAGCCCTTCCGGGAGGTCCTCCTGGGGCTGTTCTTCGTCACCATCGGCATGCGTCTGGACCCGGCGGTGGTGGGGCGCAATTTCCCGCTGGTCCTATTCCTGAGCGTCGTTCCCGCCGTGGCCAAGTTTGCCCTGATCACCGGCCTGTCGAGGCTGTTCGGCAGTACCCCGGGAACGGCGCTGCGCAGCGGCTTCGCGCTCGCCCAGGCCGGTGAGTTCGGTCTGGTCATCGTCACGCTTGCGGTCGCGAACGCGGTGCTCGAGCCGGAACTGGCGCAGATCGTCACCGCGGCAATGCTGCTGTCGATGCTGGTGGCCCCGTTCGCGATCCAGGCGAGCGATCGGCTGGCGCTGCGCTGGTCGAAGTCGGAGTGGATGCAGCGTTCGGTGGACCTTCACCGTATCGCGGCGCAGAGTCTTGCCACGGAGCGGCACGTGATTCTCTGCGGATACGGGCGCACCGGCCAGCGGCTGGCGCACATCATCGAGAAGGCCGGGGTGAAGAGCATGGCGCTCGACCTCGATCCCGAGCGGGTGCGCGAGGCCGCAGCGGCGGGGGACGCGGTCGTGTACGGCGATGGCTCGCGCCGCGAGGCGCTGGTGGCCGCCGGCGCGGCTCGCGCCGCGGCGCTGGTGGTGACCTTCGCCGATACCGGCGCGGCGCTGCGCATCCTGCACCACGCCAGGCAGCTGAACCCGGCGATGCCGGTCATCGTGCGCACCCTGGACGATGCGAACTTCGAGCGCCTGATGGCCGCGGGCGCCACCGAGGTGGTCCCCGAGACGTTCGAATCGAGCCTGATGCTCGCATCCCACGCCCTGGTGCTGGTGGGCGTTCCGCTGCGCCGGGTGCTGCGCCAGGTCGAGGAGGTGCGGCGCGACCGTTACCGCCTCCTCAGGGGTTTCTTCGAAGGAGGTTCGGACTGGTTCGACGAGGAAGAATCCTCGGGCCGCAGGCTGCATTCGGTTGCGCTCGGTGAAGGCAGCCACGCGGCCGGGCGCACGCTCGAGGAACTCGATCTTGCCTCGCTGAACGTGTCGGTCGAAGCCATCCGGCGAAGCAGCGCGAGGATCGCCGCGCCGCCGCCGCAGGCGCGCCTCGAGGCTGGCGACGTGGTGGTGATCCTGGGGCTCGCGGAAGACCTGGTTGCGGCAGAGATGCGACTCCTCCAGGGTTGAGCGGTCCACCTCCGGCGGTCACGGACGGCGGACCCATGCGGCAAGTTCGGACGCAATCTGCGCTGCGCCTGTGGTCGAACTGGATGCGCCCGTCGCCGGGCTGGATGCGATTTCGCCCAGCGCGGCCTCGATCGCCGCCTGCGAGGCGCTGCCGTATCCGCTCGCGAGCCGCAAGAGCGACAGGGCGCCCTGGCGCTCGCCACACGCGGCGAGTGTGACCGCGTGGCGCGCGATGAGACCGGCGTCGGGCCTCACGCGCAGGACGCGCCTGCCCATCGAAAGCCCCGTAGCGCAACGGGTGGGGTCGATCGGCGCGGCGTAGTAGATCCAGGGGGCGAGCATCGCGCCGAGCGGGCCTCGCGCGATCTCCTCCAGCGTCGCCCGCGCGGATTGCACGGATTCCACCGGCGCCAGCGTACGCCCCGAGGCAGGCGCGAACGCGCTTGCGAAGCGCTGGTGCTCGATCAGTGTCCACGCGAGCAGCGCGAGCAGGATGCCGGCGGCGGCGGCCGTGACGTGGCCCCAGGCCCGGCCCGCGAGCGCCCGGGGGGCCCGGCAGACCGTGCCCGCGACCAGCGCGAACGGGAACAGCACGTGCGCGTACCACAGCGGGTACTCCAGCAGTGAATGAAGGAACAGGACACCCACGAAGGCGATCGCCCACCAGGTCTGCGGCGAGGCGTTCTTGCGCAGACGGCCCGCCGCGGCCAGCCACCACCCCAGGGCCGCAAGGACCGCGATCAGCGCGCCTGGAATGCCGGCCTCCACCAGGACGTGAAGGAAGAGGTTGTGCGGTGAACTCCAGAAAGTCGACTCGGCCGCGACGCTAGAGGGAATCCCGTGCCGGAAGGCGGCGCCCGCGAATTCGCCCCAGCCCACACCGAGCCACGGTGATTCGCCGGACAGCCGCAATGCGAACACCCACAGCGCTGGCCGGATCTCCCGCGTCAACTCGCCGGCAATGCGGACCAGGGCGAGAGTCTTCGCGGGCAGCGCCAGGTGCTCCTGCAGCGTGACCAGCAGCGCCGCGGCGCCGGCCGTGGCAAGAAACTGCAACCAGGCCCCGAGGGCAAGGCGTGTCCATGCACGGCCCCCGCCCAACCACAGCCCGGAGGCGAGCAAGGCCACCCACAAGGGATAGAGCAGGGCGGTGCGCGAGTGGGTGGTTGCGGCGCCCGTGGCGAGCAGCAATCCCAGCGCCAGCGCCGCCGGCGTGGCGAGTTCGCGGCGCTCGTGCAGGTAGAGCAGGGAGATCGCGCCCAGCGCCAGGTACGTCGCCAGCAGGTTGCTCTGACCGACGTGTCCCACCGGCCGCGGTCCGGACGGCGGCGCGAGCAGCCACTCGAGCCCGCCGGGCATGCCGAAGGTCTGAAGAAGCGCGATCGAGGCGTTCAGCAGCGCACCGGCGAGCGACGCCCAGGCGAACGCGCGGATTACCGCCTGCGCCCCCAGCCGCTGCACAAGGGACAGCCCCAGGCAGGCAGACAGGGCGGCCACGAGCAGGAACACCGCACCAGAGAGGGGCAGCTGGGTGAATGCCGGCTCGCGCAGGAGGCATTGCAGCAGCAGCCAGGCGGCGAGCGCGGCCAGCATCCAGGCGAGTTCGGGCGCGTACCAGCGGGATTCGCGCGTACCGAGCGTACCGAGCGCGAACGAAAGGCACGCCGAAGTGG
>JADLDQ010000358.1 GCA_020846575.1 Burkholderiales bacterium | reverse complement strand
CCACCACGACCCAGCGCGGCTTGAACGGGAACTGGACCTGGCGCATCGGGCCGCTCACCTCCTCCAACCTCAACCTCAGCCGCACCCGCAGCGGGTCGGGTGCGAGCGCCCTCGAGACCACCCAGACCGTCGTGCGCGCGAGCCTGACCCGCCAGTTCGCGCCCAAGTTCTCGGGCGCGGTGAGCCTGCGCCGGAACCAACTGGACTCCAGCCAGGCCGCCAGTTACCGCGAGAACGCGCTCACCGCGACGGCGCAGATGAGCTTCTGAATCCCATGTACGAAAACTATTACCGCTTCCGCGCAAAGCCCTTCCAGTTGAGTCCGGACCCGCGCTTTTTCTACTCGAGCAAGGGTCACCGGCGCGCGATGGCCTACCTGGAGTACGGCGTGCACCAGGGCGAGGGTTTCATCGTCATCACCGGCGAGGTGGGCGCAGGCAAGACGACGCTCGCGCGGGCGCTGGCGCAGCGCCTCGCCTCGCAGAACGTGGTGCTCGCCCAGGTGGTGAGCACGCACCTGGAGGCCGACGACATGGTGCGCATGGTCTCGGCGAGCTTCGGCCTGGTCGCGCAGGCGAGCAAGGCTATCCAGTTGAAGCAGCTCGAGCAGTACCTGCTCGCCTGCCAGACCCAGGGCAAGCGCGCGCTCCTGATCGTGGACGAGGCGCAGAACCTGCCGCAGCAGTCGGTGGAAGAACTGCGCATGCTGTCCAATTTCCAGAACGGGGAGCGCTCGCTCTTGCAGAGCTTCCTGCTCGGGCAGCCGGAGTTCCGCCGCATCCTGAGCAACCCGATGATGGACCAGTTGCGCCAGCGGGTGCTCGCCTCCTGCCACCTGGGGCCAATGAGCGCGGCCGAGACGCGGAACTACGTCGTCCACCGGCTGCAGACCGTCGGCTGGAACGGCGATCCCTCGTTCAGCGACGACGCCTTCGAGGGCATCCATCAGTACGCCGGCGGCATTCCCCGCCGCATCAACGTGTTCTGCGACCGGCTGCTCCTAATGGGCTACCTGGAGGAACTGCACGCCTTCACCGGCGAGGAAGTCGCGCAGGTGGTGGAGGACCTGCGCCAGGAGTTCGCCCCCGACATCGCGCGCATCGATCCCACGGAGGCGCAGTGACGCCGTCCGACGCGCAGGGCCGCGCCGACGCGCAGGGCCGCGCCGACGCGCAGGGCCGCGCCGACGCGCATAGCCGTTCCGGCACGCAGGGCCGCGCCGTCCTGTGCGTGGTGGGGGCGCGGCCCAACTTCATGAAGATCGCGCCGGTGATCCGGGCGATGAAGGCCGCCGCCCCGCCGCTGCCGGTGCGCCTGCTGCACACCGGGCAGCACTACGATCCGCAGATGAACGCCCAGTACTTCGAGGCGCTGGGCATTCCGGACCCGGACATCAACCTGGAGGTGGGCTCGGCCAGCCACGCCGTGCAGACCGCCGAGATCATGCGGCGCTTCGAGCCGGTGCTGGACCGCGAGCGGCCGGCGGCGGTGCTGGTGGTGGGAGACGTGAACTCGACCCTCGCCTGCGCGCTGGTCGCGGCCAAGAAAGGCGTGCCGGTGGTGCACGTGGAGGCGGGGCTGCGCAGTTTCGATCGCGCGATGCCCGAGGAGATCAACCGCGTGCTCACCGACCAGATCTCGGACCTCTTGTTCATCACCGAAAAGAGCGCGCGGGCCAACCTGCTGCGCGAAGGGGTCGCCGATGCGCGCATCCACTTCGTCGGCAACGTGATGATCGACACCCTGCGCGACAACCTGAAGAAGGCCGTGCCCGCGCGCGAGACGCTGCGCGCCCGGGGGGCGCCCCCGGACTGGGCGGAGCGGGGCTTCGCGGTGCTCACCCTGCACCGGCCCTCCAACGTGGACGATCCCGCCGTTCTGGCGGCGATGCTGGGCGCGATTTGCGAGGTGAGCCGCCGAGCGCCGGTGGTATTCGCGCTGCATCCGCGCACGCGCGCCAACATCGAGCGCTTCGGCCTCGGCGCGCGGCTCACGGACGCCGCGGTGCTGCAGATTCCCCCGCTCGGGTACCTGGAGCTGCTGGGGCTGATGCAGTCGGCCAGGCTGGTGCTCACCGACTCGGGCGGGATCCAGGAGGAGACCACGGCGCTGGGCGTGCCCTGCATCACCTTGCGCGAGAACACCGAGCGGCCGATCACCGTCGAGGAGGGCACCAACACCGTGGTCGGGCAGGACCCGGCGCGCATCGTCGCGGTCGCCGACGAGGCGGTGCGCACCGGCGGCAAGGCGGGCCGGGTGCCCGAGCTGTGGGACGGCCGCGCGTCGCAGCGCATCGCCGCGGCGCTCGCGGCGTGGCTGGATCGCGGCGCGGCGCACAGACACGCCGCCTAGCCGTTCGATACGAGACGCGGACGATGGCACTCTGGTTTCGTATTGGCGTACAGTCGGCCAGCGTGAAGCGCCGGTTCCGCGCCTGTGGAACCGGGGATTCGACAGGGCTCGTGGCGCCTCTCGAATCGATCGGCTGAACGCTCACGGGCGACGGCGGGAAGCGACGGCGGGAGCTGCGGGCGCGATCGGTTCGAACGGCGCTCGCGGTGCCCCGATCCCGCCCCTTCGACGAGAGACACTTCGTTCCGAGCACATTTCGTTCTGACGGGTAAGCGATGCATTCCGGGGCGATCCGCAACGCGTTCACGGTGGACGTGGAGGACTACTTCCAGGTGTCCGCCTTCGCGCCCTATCTGCCGCGCGCGTCCTGGGACGCACAACCCTGCCGGGTCGAGCGCAACGTGGATCGCGTCCTTGCCCTGCTCGACGAGGGCGGGGTCAAGGGGACGTTCTTCACCCTGGCCTGGATCGCCCAGCGCTACCCGCGGCTGGTCCGGCGCATCGTCGCGGAGGGCCACGAGCTGGCGAGCCACGGCTGCGAACACCACCGGGTAACCGAACTCGACCGCGACGGATTCCT
>JADLDQ010000526.1 GCA_020846575.1 Burkholderiales bacterium | reverse complement strand
GCCACCCACGGGTCGGTCATGAGGCACCCCAAAATCCCCCGCTCAGCCTCCTCCGAGTGGGGCGGCAGGCGGTCAAGGGGGCCCGAGGGCTGTTTTTTGGTGTCAGACATGTGTGGTAAAATCAATGCGGCGGGGTCAGGCGTTGGATATGGGGAGTCCTGACATCATCCGAGGGTAGATAGAGCGGCTTTTGCCTTCGCGAGCTTCTGGCGAATGGCCTCAAGTTCGTCCCGCATGGCCTGGGTCACGTTCTCGCGGATGTAGCCGGCGGCAGGGGGGTTTGCCGGATGTTTGGCGTAGGCCTCATCCAACAGCTTGATCTCGGACAACAGCGCCGCTTTTGACAGAATTGGCGGGTGTGGGCCGTAGCAGGCAGGATCCCCGAGGTAAGCGTCGTCGCTGAAAAACTTCACCGGATGCGGCATGTATCGGTGGATGGGGGTGGTCTTGCGTTCAGCATTGGCTCGGCAAATTGCTTCGGTTCCGCGTTTCACCACATCGAACCCATCGCGCTGAATGGCTCCAGCAATGGCTTCCATCGCGGGACGCGGATCGAGTTTCTTTGGCCAGATCGACCAAACCTCCTCGACCTGCTGAATCAGCTCCCTCGGCCATGCCGCCCGCCCCATCCGCTCTCCCTGCTCCCCGGCTCCCTGATCCCTGATCCCTGATCCCTGATCCAGTCGCGAGGGTGTCGCGAGTGTCTCGCGAGTGTCTCGCGAGGGTGTCGCGAATCCATCGCAAGGTGTTGGTATTCTGGACTTCCCCGGTCGGTCCACCCGCTGGTGCTCCTTCCAGTTCTTGATCTCAAAAAACACCTCACCAGACACCTCGTAGACCCCTATGCGGGACTCTGCGGAAAGTGTCGCGATGGCTCGCGACACACTCGCGAGGGTCTCGCGAGAGTCTCGCGAAAGATCGAACGGGAACAGTTCCGCGGCGAGGCGTTCCGGTTCGGCGCTTCCCCTTCCATAGTCGTCCGCGGCGCTCCAAAGCCCGATGTAGAACAACCGGGTGAACACGTCCCACGATGCCACCCGTTTGTCCGTCCAAAACTCCGGCTTGATGGTGCGGATTCTCATAGAAGCCTGCCTTGTGAAACCTCGCGGCGAATGCGGTCGACGGCTGTTGCGAAATGGGTGGCGTCGCGCTCGATTCCGATAAACCGTCGAGCACCACGCACACAGGCGATGCCAGTGGTTCCGGATCCCATGAACGGGTCCAAAACCGTATCGGTGTCCACCGACCACCACCGAACCAAAGCCGCCATGTGAACCGGGCTCCGCGGGCAAGGGTGGTTCACTTTGCGCTTCGACTTTGGCTGAACTTCCGTCGTAACCCGCCCAGGTATCAGTCCGCGCCCCGGAGGGATGGCTCCGAACGCGTACGCAATCTCGTCTCCACCAAGCAGTCTCCCTCGATAGCCTGGAACGGCGTACGGCAACGACTGTGTTCTGATGAACGGCTTATTCGAAGGGACCGCCCGGTTCAGCCACCTTGGATCAGAGTCGAAACCAAGAATCACCACCCACGTCCTGGCGCCGTCCATCGCCGCCAGGGCTCCGTAGAGCAATCCGTGTTGAAGGCCGTCGGCTCCGGCGAGCAAGCCGGGTGGGCAGTTTGGCCACACCGGATCCGTGATTACGACGTTCGCCTGAACGGGAAGGCATTGAAGCGCATCACCGTGGATGAGTGTGCATGGGCCTACTTGGACGGGTCTCCGTGGAGGATTTGGGTCGGAGAGCATTGCGTGTTCAGGCTGGTGTGATGCGTCCCTGGAGGCCGCAGAGGTGAAGTCGTCCGGCGTTCTCCCGTCCGTAGGCGATGAGGACGCTTGGGGCGCCTCCGGTGGATTTGGGCCTTGTTCCGTCGACGTTGAAGAACGTCAGTCGCCCTCGAATCCACAGGATGGCGTCGGCCACTCCCCACACGCACTCGTGGAACGTGCGGGTCTCGGTGCGGGCGAAGATGAGAGCGATGCCGTTGCGATGCTCGCGCATGCGCCGCATCCACTTGATGGTCTCCTGGCCGTAGGGAGGGTTGAGCCAGACCCGCCCCTCCCACGGCTTGATCAAACCGTTGTCTTCGGCGGTGAAGTGCCGTGCCGCGGTGGGCCACGGCCGGTTAATCGGGGCGCATGGGTCGAGGTCGAACGGTCCGAGCGCCTGGACGATTTCCGGAGGGGTCAACCACTCGTTCTTTCCGTCCGGCGCCCGTTCGTGCGAGAAGGCTTTCATGCGCGTCAGCCGATTCGAGGCGTCCTGCACTTGATGTGCAACGCAATACGTTCGAGGTACGCAAGAGGGATGAGGCCGCTGGTCAGCCGGAAGACGGTCCAGCCGGCCAGCGCAGCCTCGTTGTACTTTTCGCAGTCGGCTTCGAAGCCGGCGCCGCGGGTGTGGCGCCCGTTGGTCCAGTGCCCCCCTTCGAGTTCGATCGCGACCTTGGCCTTGGGAAAGGCGAAGTCGAATCGCCACCGTCTTTCGGG
>JADLDQ010000525.1 GCA_020846575.1 Burkholderiales bacterium | reverse complement strand
TCTGGCGACGACACGCCCCGCGGTGATGTCTAACCTCGCGCTCGCGACGTGTTGGGACTGCCGCGGGTTGCCACCTGTCCGGGAGGCGAGCTGACGCCGCAAACCGTCTTGTTGCGCCTCGGTCTCGCCAGAACGACGCTGAGCGCTCGGGGCGATCGAGACGGTACACGAGCACCGTGCCGAAGGACTCGATTGTCCGTACCTCAGCACCGCGGCCGGAGCCCGCCCGGCCCCGGCCGCGGTGCGCCCCCGATCGCAAGCCCCGCATACTCGGCAGCGCACGCCGCGTGCGCCTCGCGCCCGTTCCGTACGAGCAGCGCATGCTCCCATTGTACGGCGTGGCGTACCATCCAATCGGCCATGCGGGACAACGTTCCTCCCTTCGGTCAGGTCGGTACCATCGAGCGCGACCCGCTTGAGGATCGGCTGCGCTGTCACGTTTGCGGTCGGTGGTGCCGCAACCTGGCCCAGCACGCCCGCCTGGCGCACGAGCTGGCGGCCGCCGAGTACCGGGCAACCTTCGGCCTGAACCGCCAGACCCGGCTCGTGAGCGACGGCATGCGCGAGCGCCTCCGCGAGGCCGCGGCTCCCGTTATCGCCCGGCTGCGCGCCGAGGGGCGTCTCCGCAACTGGGGCGAAGACCGCGAGCGCTTCCAGCGCGACAAGGCGGCTGCCGTGGAGGCCATTCGCCAGGGGATGCGCCCGGAGGCGAGCGCCCGCCGTCGCGAGGCGTTCGCCGATGAGCGGATCCGCACAGCACGAGCGGAGCGTCGGCGTGCCCGGAACCTGGCCGGCTTGGACCGAGCAACCCCCGCCGCGATCCGTGCCGGCTTGCAGCGCGCCGCCGGCACGAGCGCGTGTCAGGGATGCGGGGATACCTTCCAGAAGGCCACCCCCACGCACCGCTTCTGCGCGGCCTGCCAGTCCGCGCGCGCCCGTGAGACGACGCGCCTGTCAGCTCAGCGGAGGCGTCTGCGCGCGGCGCTTGGGGAAGAGGCGGCGCCTCGGCGAACTGACCCGCTCTCCCCATAGGCGAGCCAGGCGCCAGGGCGCCATCGAACGGAGCGCTCTCTGCGCTGGAGTGTCTCGCCCGCGCGCCCCCCATCTAGAAGGCTGCTGCCCGCCGGGCGGCCGAAGCATTCCGCGCGGGATGCCCTCAGACGCACCACGGCGCAAATCTGACGCCTTTGCGCCGTTCGGGCTCTCAGCCCCCAAAGAGAACCGCCCAGCAAAGGGAGGGGCGCCCCGGACCTCGCCCACCAGGTCGGGCGGCCCGGCGGTCCGCCGCGTCGCCGAGCGGCTCGACACGGCCAGTCGCAAGCCGCTCGGCGACCTCGCCCGCCGCCGCTTGGACGGATGCTCACGAGCCGCACCTGGGTGCCCAGCAGCGCGGCGACCACGGCATGCCCGGCTTCGTGGACGGCCAATGGCGACGGCGAGAGCGCCGCGGCGAGGGTGGACTCAACCCCGGCGCGCCCCTGTTGCAGCCCCTGGAGCACGCCCGGGCCGATCGGAAGCCCCCCCGTCTGCTACTCGTAGCCGGCGCTGCGCCGGGCTGCCAGGGCCGCGGCCTGTGCTGGCGAGCACTTCTCGCCAGCGTTCTGCCGGGCGTTGGCCCGCAGGCGGCTCTGCGCGGCCAGCAGCGCCAGGTCCGACTCGACAAGGCAGCGCTGCGC
>JADLDQ010000357.1 GCA_020846575.1 Burkholderiales bacterium | reverse complement strand
CTGAGAAATTTGCCATTCACAATTCAGCTTCGATCTGAGAGCATGTATTTGTATCGTCAGCACACGCGCACTCGTCTGCATAAGGCCAGAGCGACGCCTGTGCGGAGTCGGGGTGTGACCAAGCCGGACTGAATGCCGGACTGAATGGCGGACTGAATACATCCGGGTTCGTCCGCGCCGTGGAGCGCCGAACTCGTCGCGTCGCGACGAGGTCTTCGACGATGTTTTCTCACCTTGCGCTGGCCGGGGTCGGTTGGAATTCGCGTTGAGGGTTATGCGCGGGACTCATGGGAGGGTCCCAACAATCGAGTGCAGGCGTCATGAAGCCGCGCAGGCTGTCGTGAATCTGACGGGGCGTGCGGAGCGGTACGGCATCGCGACGTGCCGGGACCGGTTGCTGTCCAGTTAATCGGTTGTTTCAAATAGATTTTTTCACCATTTTACGCGCGAAGCATATGGCACGATGGTTGCACTGGACATGAGCCGATGATCCGTATATTCAGCCATTACGTCTCGGCGAGACTGACCCTGCTGGTCGGGTTGGAGTCCCTGGTCATTGCGCTGTCCGTCTACCTGAGCGCCTCGGTGCACCTGTTGGCGTTTGGTGCGTCACCCGGTGCGGCCGGAAACGTCCTGCTGGTGACCGCCGCGCTGCCGCTGCAGATGCTTGTGGTCATCACGGGATTGGGTCTCTATGACCTGAGCGTCTGGGGCAACCAGAGGGTCGTTCAGGTCCGACTGCTTGGCGCGGGCCTGGTGACGTGTGCGGTGGCCTTGGTCCTGTTCAGGCTGGTGCCTTCCATGAATCCTGGGTTCGACGCCCTGATGGGTTCGGTGATCGCCGCGGTGTGCGCGAGTGCGCTGCTGCGCTACGGCCTGTGCAAGTGGGGCGACCTGTCGAGGTTCAAGGCCCGCGTGCTGGTACTGGGAACCGGTTCTCGGGTGATGAAATTCGCGCAATTCGCGCAACGCAACCAGAACCACGTCGTGGTCGGCTATCTCTCATTGCAGCCGGGCCAGCACTTCGTGCCCTCACCCAGCGTGCTGACCGTTGCTCCGGGCGAAACCCTGCTTTCCATTGCCGAGAAGTATCGGGTCAATCAGATCGTGCTCGCGGTGCGCGATCGCCGGGGCGGCGGATTGCCGGTCCAGGACCTTCTGAAATGCCGGATGAACGGTATCAGGATCACCGAGCTGCCGGATTTCTTCGAGCGCGAATACCGGCAGGTACTGCTGGAATCCATTACCCCTAGCTGGATGGTGCTGGGCGAGGGGTTCCGGATCGGCGCGTGGAGGAACTTCGTCAAGCGGCTCTTCGATCTCATGGCGAGCGCGGTGCTGCTCATCGTCGCCCTGCCGGTGATGATCATCGCAGGCATCTGCATCTTCCTGGAGGGTGGCGGACCGGTGATCTATCGCCAGGAGCGCGTCGGTCAGGGAGGCCGGGTGTTCACCGTGTTCAAGCTGCGAAGCATGAAGACCGACGCGGAGGGCGACGGCAAGCCGCGCTGGGCCTCGGCAAACGACGATCGCACTACACGGGTCGGCCGTATCATCCGCAAGCTGCGCATCGACGAACTGCCTCAGATCGTGAACGTGTTCAGGGGTGAAATGAGCTTCGTAGGTCCGCGCCCGGAACGGCCGTTCTTCGTCGACAGACTGGTCGAGCAGATTCCCTACTATTCCCTGCGCCACACCGTCAAACCGGGTATTACCGGGTGGGCTCAGGTGTCGTGCCCCTACGGGGCCACCCTTGACGACACCATCGAGAAACTCCAGCATGACCTGTACTACGTCAAGAATCACGGGCTTTTCCTCGATCTCATGGTTCTGATCGCAACCATCGAAGTCGTGTTATGGGGCAAAGGGGCGCGCTGAAGCTGCCTGTCGCGCGGCAGGGCGTCCCCCGACGCGTGTGATGCCCCGGGAAGTCGAGAAATCCCCTCACGGCGAAGGCAAGCGCCGGCGGATCGCGTCTCGGTCGCTTGAGAGCTGGAGTTCCGGCGCCCTGCCTGCTCCGTGCCGGATGACGGAGCCGGGCAGGAATCCCATTCCTCGACCGGTACTCGTGCATCCGGCGCTACCACGGGGTACCGTCCGCGCAGGCGCCGCGAGCCGGGAAATTGGGCCCCAGGCGCCGCGCCGCGTGCTCCCGCCCGCAGGCGGCGGCGAGGGGGCCGGAAGGACGCCGGGCACCCGGCGAGCAGCGGCGCTCTCGAACGCCAGGACAGCCCGCGTGGACTGCGGGTGGCCATCCGTTCTCTGAACAGGCAAGCGATGTCTCTGCCCATCGGAACGTTCAGCTACTCGGCCAGCGGTGCTGCGTTCCTGCTGGTGTTCCTGCTCCTGGTGTCGAGCTGGCGCGGCCGGCTTCAGGGTGCGCTGCTCGCCACCGCCTGCCTGATCATGGCGATCTGGTCGGCGGGTGCGGCCTACTGGGCCTTGAATCCCGAACGGTCCGCGCTCTTCGTCGAAGCTGCCGAGATCGTTCGAAGCGCGGCCTGGTTCTGCTTTCTCATCGTGCTGCTGGGGTACTCGCACAAGGCGACGCGCAGTCTTCGTACCGCGGCGGTGGCGCTGGCGCTGTTCTGCGCCGCCGTCCTCGCCGGTACGATCTACTCGAGCGGGCCAAGGGTCTCGGATCTGCGGACGTACGAAATCCTGGCGAGGCTCCTGCTGAGCGTCGTCGGAATGGTGCTGGTCGAACAGCTGTACCGCGAGGTCAGTCCCAAGCAGCGCTGGGGAATCAAGTTCCTGTGCCTGGCTCTGGGCGGAATATTCGTCTGCGATTTCTACTTGTACGCCGACGCCCTGCTGTTCAGGCGGGTGAGCATGGACATCTGGGCGGCTCGAGGCGTGGTCGATGCGCTTGCGGTACCGCTCATCGCGATTTCCGCGTCTCGCAATCCAACCTGGTCGCTGGACATCACGGTGTCGCGGCGGATCGTTTTCCATTCCACGGCGATTCTCGGCGCTGCGGTATACCTTCTCGGGATGGCGGCGGCCGGCTACTACATCCGGTTCTTCGGCGGGACCTGGGGTGTGGTGCTGCAAGTCACTTTCCTGTTCGGCGCCCTGCAACTGCTGGTGATCATCTTCGCCTCCGGTACGCTCCGGGCCAGGCTCAAGGTCTTTCTCAGCAAGAACTTCTTCAGCTACCGCTATGACTACCGCGAGGAATGGCTGCGGTTCACCCGCACCCTATCGGAGGGCGAACCCGGGGCGGAACTGCACGAACGCTCCATCCAGGCGATCGCGGACCTGGTGGAGAGCCCGGGCGGAATCCTCTTGCTCCGCCAGGACAGCGGAGCGTTCGACGAGGTCGCGACCTGGAACATGCCCCGGCGCTCGCTCGCCGAGCCTGGCGGGAATTCGCTCTGTCGCTTCCTCGAAGAGCACCAGTGGGTCATCGAGCTCGAGGAGTGCATCGCGAGTCCGGATGTGTACCCGGGCCTGACGCTTCCGGGCTGGCTTCGCGACACGCCCGCCGCCTGGCTGGTCGTTCCACTCATGCTGCACGAGGGCCTGCTTGGATTCGTCGTACTCACCCGCTCCAAGGGTAAAATACGCCTGGACTGGGAGGTTCACGATATCCTGAAGACCGCCGGCCGGCAGGCGGCCAGCTATCTCGCTCAGCTCGAAGCCGCCAAGGCGCTTCTGGTCGCGCGGCAGTTCGAATCCTTCAACCGCATGTCCGCGTTCGTGGTACACGATCTGAAGAACCTGGTGGCCCAGCTATCGCTGCTGCTGACCAACTCCGAGAAACATCGCCACACGCCCGAGTTCCAGCGGGACATGATCGAGACGGTGTCCAACTCGGTTGACAAGATGAAGCGGCTGCTGTTCCAGCTGAGGGGCGGGTACTCCCTGACGCCGGCAGCGCCGGTCGCGTTGAACGACCTGCTGAGGGCGGCGGTAAGAGCCCGCAGCGCTTCCTCGCCCGCGCCCCGGTTCGACGAAAGCGACGCACAGGCGGCGGTCCTTGCGCACCGGCCGCGGCTCGAGCGTGTCGTCGGGCACCTGGTGCAGAACGCAATCGAGGCGACGCCCGCGGACGGACGGGTGGTGGCCAGCCTGTCGCGCCGGGACGGGCAGGCCGTCATCGAGATCGCGGATAGCGGTTGCGGTATGAGCGAATCGTTCATCCGGGAGCGGCTATTCAAGCCGTTCGAATCGACCAAGTCGGCCGGCATGGGCATCGGGACCTATGAGGTGCAGCAGTACGTGCGCGAGATCGGCGGCCGCATCGAGGTCGAGAGCGTCGAGGGGCGAGGGACCATCTTCCGCCTCCTGCTGCCGGTGCACGAAGACGATTCGACATCCAGTGCGCGCGTTGCGGCAGAGGGGCGAGCTTGAACAAGGACGCGAGAATCCTGCTCATCGTCGAGGACGACCCGGGTCTGCAAAAGCAGATGCGCTGGAGCCTCGACGCCTACGAAACGCTGGTGGCGGGAGATCGCGAGTCGGCGCTCGCGCAGTTGAGGCGGCACGAACCCGCGGTGGTGACGCTGGACCTTGGCCTGCCTCCCGATTCGGACGGCGCTGCCGAGGGTCTCGCGACGCTGGAGCAGATTCTCGCGCTCGCCCCGGACACCAAGGTGATCGTGGTTACCGGCAACCAGGACCGCAGCAACGCGGTGAAGGCGGTCGGCATGGGCGCCTACGATTTCTACCAGAAGCCCTTCGATGCGGAGATCCTCGGCTTGGCGATCGAGCGCGCCTTCCGCCTGCATGCGCTGCAGCAGGAGAACCGGCGACTGCAGCTGACCCAGGATGCGCCGACGCAGGGGATCATCACCCGGGACCCCGGCATGCTGAAGATCTGCCGTAGCGTCGAGAAGGTGGCCCCGTCCGACGCGACCGTGATGCTGCTGGGCGAATCGGGTACCGGCAAGGAACTGCTGGCGAGGGCGCTGCACCAGTTGAGCGCCCGGTCGGCCAAGCGCTTCGTGGCGATCAACTGTGCCGCCATCCCCGAAAACCTCCTGGAATCGGAGCTGTTCGGCTACGAGAAAGGTGCGTTTACCGGCGCCAGCAGGCAGACGCGCGGCAAGATCGAGTTCGCCGACGGCGGGACCTTCTTTCTCGACGAGGTCGGTGACCTGCCGCCCTCGCTGCAGGCGAAGCTGCTTCGCTTTCTCCAGGAACGGGCGGTCGAGCGCATCGGCGGCCGGGAGGAGATCGCGGTCGACGTGCGCATCGTCTGCGCCACGCATCAGAACCTGAAGAAACTCATCGAGGCGGGCCGTTTTCGCGAGGATCTCTACTACCGGTTGAGCGAGATCGTCATCACCATCCCTGCGCTGCGCGAGCGCATCGGCGACGCCACGCTGCTCGCGCACGCGCTGCTGCAGAAGTTCGCCCGGCAGGAAGGCCGGTCGATCCACGGTTTCAAGCCGGGCGCGCTGGAAGCGATCGAGGCGCACGACTGGCCGGGCAACGTGAGGGAGCTGGAGAACTGCATCAAGCGAGCGGTCATCATGGCGGAGGGCGCGCAGATCGGTCGCGACGACCTTGGCATGGACTCAGCCCCGGAAGATCTCCAGCCGATCAACCTGCGTGAAGTCCGCGAGCGCGCGGAGCGCGACGCCATCATCAAGGCACTGTGCCGGGTGGACGGGAACATTCTGGGCGCCTCCGAGCTCCTGGGGGTGAGCCGCCCGACGCTGTATGACCTGATCAATCGGCACGGGCTCAAGCCGGCGGCGCAGGGCAAGGTGGACGAGGGCACATGACGTCCAGGTCGTGAGATTCTGAGGTTCGCAGTCCCGAGGCCTACCGTGTCGTCGAT
>JADLDQ010000524.1 GCA_020846575.1 Burkholderiales bacterium | reverse complement strand
CGCTCGGGATACAGGTGGACGCGCCGATACAGCACTACTACCACTGGCCGTGCGACCGCAGCCTGTTCAAGCAGGTGTTCGAGCACACCAAGGTTACGGCTGGGTTCCTGACCTCGAACCCGCGAGCTTACTGTCTGAACGACATCGGGACGATGAAGACGATCACCGCCCTGTGGGCGGCGGACTACTTGATGTCCCTCGGCGTCGTGCGGCATGCGGTCATCGTCGCGCCCATCGAGGCGTTGGAGCGCGCGTGGGGCGACACGCTGTTCGTGCACCTGACGCACCGCAGCTTCGCGGTGCTGCACGGCTCGGCTGACAAGCGGCGCAAACTGCTCGCGCAACCGAAGGACTTCTACGTCATCAACCCCGACGGGCTGCCGGTGATCAAGAAGGAATTGGCCGCGCGCCGCGACATGGACCTCTACATCATCGACGAACTGGCGGATTTCCGGAACAAGACGAACTTCTGGAAGGCGCTCGACGAGATACTGTACCCCGCCAACCGTCCCCCGACACCGTGGGTGTGGGGTTTGACCGCGACGCCACGCCCGCAGCGCGCCACGGACCCGTACTACCAGTGCCGGCTGGTGACGCCGAACACGGTGCCGAAATACTTCGCGCAGTTCCGAGCGATGGTCATGTCCCACGAGTCGCAATACGTGTGGGTGGACCGCCCCGAGGCGCAGCAGATCATATTCCAGTGCATGCGCCCCGCCATCCGCTTCACGCGGGACGAGTGCCTGGACCTGCCGGGCGAGGTGTATTCCGCGCTGGACGCCGAGCTGTCGCCCGAGCAGGTGAAGCACTACAAGGAGATCCAGCGGGATCTCTACACCGAGATCCAGGGCGGGCGGGTCACGGCCGTCAACGAGGGGGTGAAGCGGTCCAAGCTGCTTCAGATCGCGTGCGGCGTCGTGTACGACGTGGACGGCGTGCCACGGGAGATCGATGCCGGCACCCGGATCGAGGTGCTGCTGCGGACCATCGAGCGCACGCACGAGAAGGTCATCGTGTTCGTGCCGTTCACCGAAGTGACCAACACGCTGTATCGCCGGGTGGCGGCGCACTGGTCGGCGGCGGTCGTGTACGGTGATGTGCCCAAGGGGGAGCGGGATCAGATATTCGCCGACTTCCAACAGAAGGACGACCCGAGCGT
>JADLDQ010000356.1 GCA_020846575.1 Burkholderiales bacterium | reverse complement strand
GCCCTGGCCACGGGCAACACCGTCAACAGCAGCTGCACGTTCTCGGTCGGCTCGCCGTGCGCCAAGCAGATCCACACCCTGTTCGGCCCGGCCTCCAGCACACCGCCGGTGCTGCCGGTGAGCGGTTTCGTCAACTACACCTTCGTCAACGGCACGCGGCCCACCGACAGCCTCGGCAACGCGGCGGCGGCGGCGCCGGCGGTCCAGTTCGCGGCGGACTTCACCAACCAGAAGGTCGGGGTCAACATCCCGAGCTTCACCGTGAACAGCAACACCTGGTCGGCAAGCTCCAGTGGCGGCGTGGCGGCGCCGAGCATTCCGGTCCGCAACAGCTTGTACTTCGACGGCGCGCTGAACGTCACCACCAGCCTCCCGGGTGCGACCGCGGGCATGGTGAGCGGCATCTTCACCGGGAACCACGCACCCACGCCCACGCCGAGCGCGAACGGCTCGGTGCCCGGCGTGATGATGGGCTACTCCCTGAACGCCGGCGGATTCGGCGGCACCACGGTCACCGGCGCGTCCGTGTTCAAGAAGCCCTGACCCATCGCGGGCACGGTGCAGGGGCGGCCGATCGGCCGCCCCTTTTTTCGCCCGGTCACCACCCGCGTGTGCGACAGCCCCGGGCATGCTGCCCGAGCCTGCTCACGAGGTCGCGGCCCTACCGATTCCCGGCGCGGCGAAATGACCTTGTCGCTCGATTGCAGAGCAGCCTCCCCCCGGGTTCCCTAATATTCTTTCCGGTTTGATTGCTGACCAGGCAGAGGGCGCGCGATGGCAGGACGACTCTCGGTTCAGGCCTACCTCACCGCGGCATGCCTGCGCGTCGGCTGGACTGCGGGCCTGCGAGGCGGCCTGGAGATCCGGGAAGAGCCGCTGGCGGGAAACGGCAGCGCACCGCGCTGGCTCGCGGCCGTCGAGGCGCTCGAAAACCGGGTCAAGTCCCAGGAATGGCGGCGCTTCGATCTGCGCGTCCTCATCGGCGACGAGAACGTGCGCTACGCCCTGCTGCCCTCTCTCGACGCTCGCCTGGGGGTCGAGGAACTCTCCAGACTCGCGCACAGCCTCCTGGTTCGAACCTATGGTGAGTCCGCGCAGGAATGGAGCGTCCGACTCAGCGCCGCGGGCAGGAATGCCGTGCTCGTGGCGGCGATCGACAACGCTCTGCTGCATGCGCTCGAGGCGCTCGGCGCCTCGGCCGAGGCTCGGCTGCGCTCGGCCCACCCCGCGTTCCTGCGCCTTGCGGAACTCGCCGGCGGATTCACCTCGCGAGAGCACACCTGGATGCTCGCGTTCGAGCCCTCCGCCGCCGTCGCGGGGCTCTGGGAGCGCTCCGACCTGCTTGCCGTACGCGTTCTTCGCGCCTGGAGCGATGCGTCCGAGATCGGACCGTGGCTGGAGCGCGAGCGGCTGCGCACAGGATCCGAAGTGCGCCAGGTGCTGGTGTGCGGCGAAGCGCCGGCGGATCTGCGCTTCCCGGCAGGCTGGTCGCCCCGCGAATCGCGCCGCTCGGAACCGCTGCTCCAACGGATTCATCCGACGGCGGCGCCCCGGATCGCAGCCTAGCAACCCCATGCAAGGCGCGGGCAGATCATCCCCTATGTGCGCGAGCGTCCGCGCCGCAAGAACCGGCCGCGCGCGGCGCCCTGGCGGGGCCGTGCTTGCGATGGAGGTCGAGCCCATTCCCGCAGGGAGCTGCTAGCCGTGTCCGCGGTCCCGCGCATCGATTTCGCACAACCGCAGGGTCCGCTGCGGCGGCGCCGGCTGCTGGCGGGCTGGGTGCTGCTGGCGCTCGCCCTCGCCGTGGCCGCGACCACGCTCGGTTGGCATTTGAAGCTGCGGCAGGCCATGCAGGACGAGGCCGCGCTCATCGAGCGGCTCCGAGGCGGCAGGGACTCCGCGGCGCGGGAAGAACCGATGTCGCCAGCGACGGCGGCGGAGATCGAGGCGGTCAACCAGGTCGTGCGGCGCCTTTCGGTGCCCTGGGGACACCTGTTTCAGGCGGTGGAGGCTTCCAAGAATGCACGCGTGTACATTCTCTCGATGAAGCCGGATCTGCTTCAGCGCGAACTCAAGCTGAGCGGCGAGGCGGAGGATTTCTCCGCGGTGACGCAATTCATCGACGCGCTGGGACGCCAGGCGGCGCTGTCCCAGGCGCACCTGGCGAGTCACGAGACGCGCCCGACGGGCCAGATCCAGTTCGAGGTGTCGGCGCAATGGCGACCTTGAGCGCATCTGCGTCGCGGATCGCGGCGGGCGTGCTCGAGCCCCTGGGCGCCCCGGGGGTCATCGCGATCGCGCTGCTCGCGTTCTGCGCCGCTTTCCACTGGGGAACGAACATCCCGGCGCAGGAGGAGCTTTCGCGCCTGGCGGCGCTGCGCGCGAAGCTCGAGCAGATGCGCTCGTCTGCCGCGCGTCCCGAGCGCGCGCAGAATCCTGAAAAGGAACTGGAACGCTTCTACGCCAAACTGCCCGCGCGAGCACAGGTGGAGCGTGCGGCGGAACGTATCTACGGGGTGGGGCTGCGTCACGGAGTGACGCTGCGGCAGGGAACGTATCGCTACACCCCCGAGAAGGGCACGCGGCTCGCCCGCTATGAAGCCACCTACGTGGCACAGACGGAGTACCATCGCACGAGGCTCATGGTGCGCGATCTGCTGAAGGAAATGCCGAGCCTGTCGCTGGACGAGATCAGCATGCAGCGGCAGCAGCCTTCCGCGACCAGCGCCGAGCTGGCGCTGAAGGTTTCACTCTACGTGAGAGGAGATTAGCGACGTGGGCGGGCCTCGTTGGAGGCGCGGACTGCTCTGGGCGGCCCTGGCAGCGACGCTCGGCTCGGCCGTGCTCGCGCCCAGCGAAGAGTTGAAGCGCCCGCAACCGGAGGCGGCCCGGCCGCTGGATTCGACTGCGGATCCGGCCTCTCGCACGAACGCTCGCACGGCGGCGGACTCTCGTAGGACAGCGGACTCGCGTGCGGCAGACTCGCGTGCGGCGGACTCGCGTGCGGCGGACTCGCGTGCGGCGGACTCGCGTGCGGCAGACTCGCGTGCGGCAGACTCGCGTGGGGCGGCGGACTTGCGTGCGGCGGTGGACTCGCGTGCGGCAGTGGTACGCCTGGAGCGCGTCGAGCGGCGCCTCGAGGCCGGTCCGGTCGTCGATCTTTTCGAAGCCCGCCTGCCGCCGCCTCCACCGCCGGCAGCGCCAGTGAAACCCACCGCGCCGCCGCTTCCGTTCCGTTACATGGGTTCGGTCGGAGAGGGACGCGAGCAGAAGATCTACCTCGTCCAGGGCGAGACCATGCACGAAGCGATGCTGGGTATGAGCTTCGCCCCCAATTACCGGCTGGATGCGGTCCAGCCGGATGAGCTGACCATCACCTACCTGCCGCTGAGCATCCAGCAGAAGCTCGTCACGGGCGGCACGCGATGAAGGGCTGCCGCTGCGCCGCTGTCCTGGTGCTCGTCCTGGTCGCCGCCTGCGCGAGCATACCCGACCGCACGCTCGACACCAGCCGCGCGCTCGCGAGCGAGGGGCGGTGGGAAGACGCCATTTCGCTGCTGGAGGCGGCGGCGAAGGACAAGGACCCCTCGCACCCCTACCGGACTGCCCTGCTCGATGCGCGCGCCCAGGCTGCCCGCTCGCTGCTGCGCGATGCCGAGGCGCTGGCGCAGAGCGGGCGCTTCGACGACGCGCGCGCCCTGTACCAGCGGGTTTTGCGGATCGACCCGGCGGAACTGCGCGCCTCGGCGGGCATCTCCAGCCTGCAGGCCGCGCAGCGGCACGCGGCGTGGCTCGACGAAGCCGAGCGCGCCATTCGCCGCAACGCCATCGCGAGCGCCGAGCCGCTGGTGCGGCAGGTGCTGCTGGAGTCGCCCAGGAGCGCGCGCGCCGCCGCGCTCCTGCGTCAGATCGAGGAGCAGCGGCCGCGCGCCGCGGCGCCCGCACTGAGCGCCTCGCTGCGCAAGCCGATCACTCTGGAGTTCCGCGACGCCAACCTGAGGATGGTGTTCGACGTGCTGTCGCGCGCTTCCGGCATCAACTTCGTTCTGGACAAGGACATCCGCGCCGACGCGAGGGCCACCATCTTCATCAAGAACGCCCCCATCGAGGAAGCGCTGGAGTCGCTGCTCGTGACCAACCAGCTCGCGAAGAAGACGGTGGGCGAGAATAGCGTGCTCATCTATCCGAACACGCCTCAGAAGGCGAGGGAGTACCAGGAGCTGGTGATCCGCAACTTCTTCCTCTCCAACGCCGACGCGAAACAGATGATGACTCTGCTGCGCACCATCCTGAAGACGCGCGACGTATACCTCGACGAGAAGCGCAATCTGCTGGTGATCCGTGACACGCCCGAGGCGGTGCTGCTCGCCGAGCGGCTCATCACGGCCCAGGAGCAGGCCGAACCGGAGGTGATGCTGGAGCTGGAGGTGATCGAGGTCTCGCGCACCCGCTCGAGCAGCCTGGGCGTGCAGTTTCCCGAGCAGGTGACCTTCGGTGTGGTGAATCCCATCACGCTGCAGGCGCTGCGGGACCTGACGCGGGCGGACGTGAACCTGAGCACGCCCGCGCCGCCGGCGGGCGCCGGCACCGCAGTGCAGATCAACTTGCGGCGGCTGTTCGGCGACACCAACCTGCTCGCCAACCCGAGAATCCGGGTGCGCAATCGCGAGAAAGCCAAGATACATGTCGGCGAACGGGTGCCGATCATCT
>JADLDQ010000523.1 GCA_020846575.1 Burkholderiales bacterium | reverse complement strand
GGCGCGGCGCCAGCGCCCGCGAGATGCTAGCGCTGCTGGCCGCCGCCGCGCAGGTGCCCGGACGGAAGTGCCTCTCGGCGCTGTCCGTCTTCCTGGCTATGCAGGACCTGCTGAAAGACCGTTCGGTCTACGACTTCCTTCGCCTGGAGCCCGACGAAGGTTACCATCACAACGAAGGGTTCATTGACGAGGTTCGGCAGGTCTACCTGCGCTGGGTCACGGTGGAGATCTACGACTCGATGGAACTGATCGAGCCCAAGGAGTTCAGCCGGCGCGTCGAGGAGTACTTCCGGCACGTGCGCACTTACGTCGCGGGCGAGAAGATCCTGAACGAAGCCACCGGCAAGTTCGAGGACCCCAGCGAAGAGGTGATGAGCGGCCTGGAGAAACTCGCTGCCCCGAAGGAGAACGCCGACGGCTTCCGCAAGAACCTGATCACCAAGGTCGCGGCCTACAGCCTGGACCACGCACAGGAGAAGCTGGACTACACCGCCATCTTCCCCGACCTGATCGGACGCCTGCGCGACAGCTATTACCGGGAGAAGCAGAAGCCGCTGGAGAACCTCGGGCGCGCCGTCCTGGACTTCGACGACGACATCTCGCAGGTGCCGGAAGCCGACCGGCCCCGCGTCAAGAAGTCCCTCGCCAACATGCGCGAACGCTACGGATACTGCGACCACTGCGCCAAGGAGACGATCAGCTTCGTGCTCCGCAACCTGAGCGCAGAGTCCTCCGGTGAATGACGGAAAGTAAAGCGGCCGGCCGTCACTTCAGGTTGAGCAGGATCAGATGCTTGTCTTTGGTGACCACGTAGATGTAGTCGCCGTGGACGGTCACGCCGCGTACTTCGCTGCCACACTTGTAGCGCCAGACGATCTTGCCGTCTTTCGCGGTCAGCGCGAACAAAGTGCCGCTCGCCGTGCCCACGACCAGCATCTCGCCGGCGGGAACCGGCGGTGGTCCTTGAGTGTCGAGGGGGCGGTCCCACAGGACCGTCGGCTTGCCGCCGGTGTCGGCTTGTCGCGCGAGCGCCAGCAGCGTGCCGTCGCGGGTCAGCAGGTAGACGGCCTCGTCCGCAACCGCCGCGGAAGCGGCGAAGTTCCCCGGCCCGGTGGGCCTAACCGTCCAGACTTTCTTCCCGTCTTTGAGGTTCAGCAGGATCGCCTTGCCCTGCGAGGTGATCAGGACGGCGAGGTCGCCGGCCGCCGTCGCGGGGCTCGCGGAAACCACGTTCTCGCCCAGATCCTCGGTCCAGCGCACCTGGCCGTCGCGCACCGCCCAACCCGTCAACACGCCACCCTGGGAGGCCGTGACCAGGATGCCGCCCGCCGCGGCCCGCGGCCCGATCGCCGGGAACCGGCCGGGGAAGCCGCCGGACGAGATCTCCTTGGCCCACAGCGATTGGCCCGGATTCCTGAAATCATAGACGCGCAGCACGCCGTCTCCGGTGAGCACACCGACGTAATCGGTGGCGCCAACGAGGGTGTCGCGCATCAAGGCCGGCGAGCCCACGACCTCGAAATCCGAGACGGCCGCCTGCCGGAACGCGCCCGTCGCGGCATCGACGCTCAGCACCCCGCCGCGCCGAGCGGGCAGGAGCAGGCGCCCGTCGGGTCCGGCCACGGGGCGGTAACGCAGGTGCCACCAGGCCTTGTCGTCCACCAGCATCGGCACGCTGCTGCCGTCGGGGTTGGGGCGGCGCTGGTTGGTCTCGTCGGCGGTGGGAAGGGACTTCCAGCGGCGGTTCTCGCAGGTCAAGTCGTAGGCCCACAACTCGGTGCC
>JADLDQ010000355.1 GCA_020846575.1 Burkholderiales bacterium | reverse complement strand
CCATCGCACCGAAACGCTGCCCTTCGAGATCACCGCGGCGCTGCTGGCGCGCGCGGCCGGGGGCACGGTGAAGCTGCAACTCACCCGGGCGCAGACCTTCACCATTCACCGCGCGCGCCCCGAGACCGATATCCGCCTCAAGCTCGGACTGAAGAAGTCCGGTGAGATCACCGCGGTGGATGCGCAGGTCATCCAGCGCGGCGGCTCGATCGCCGGTTACGGCATCATCACCATCCTCTACTCGGGCGCGCTGATGCACACCCTGTACCGGCTGCCGGCGGTGCGCTACCACGGCATCCGCGCCTACACCAACACGCCCCCCTGCGGCCCGATGCGCGGGCACGGAGGGGTCGATATCGGCCATGCCTTCGAAACCCTGCTCACCACCATGGGCGAGGAACTCGGGCTGGATGCTTTCGCGGTGCGGCGCGCCAACCTCATCGTGCCGCCCTATCGCACCATCACCGATACCCAGGTCAATTCCTGCGGCCTGCCCGAGTGCCTGGACTGGGTCGAGCAGGCCTCCGGCTGGCGCGAGAGAAAGGGCAGGCTGCCGCGCGGTCGTGGCCTGGGCATGGGCTGCTCGCACTTCATCTCGGGGGCGGCGAAGCCGGTGCACTGGACCGGCGAGCCGCACGCCACCGTGAACCTGCGCCTGGACTTCGACGGCTCGATCACGCTCCTCACCGGGGCCGCGGACATCGGGCAGGGATCCTCGACGCTGCTGGTGCAGATCGCCGCCGAGGTGCTGCGGCTGCCCGTGTCGCGTTTCCGGGTGATCGCCGGCGACAGCGCCATCACGCCCAAGGACAACGGCTCGTACTCCTCCCGGGTCTCGCTCATGGTTGGCAACGCGGCGCTCGCGGCGGCAAAGGAGCTGAAGGCGCTGCTGGTGGACGCCGCGGCGAAGCGCCTGGAAGCGCAGCCGCAGGAGGTCGAGTGCCTCGGCGAGACCTACCGGGCGGCCGGCAGCGGCAAGTCGGCCGGTTATCGGGAAGTGGTCCGTACCGCGCTGGAGAACACCGGGCCGCTCACCACGCGCGGCACCTACACCGTGCCGCGCGAATTGCAGGGCGGCAAGTTCCGCGGCGCGGGCGTCGGACCCAGCCCCGCGTTCTCGTACGCGGCGCAGGTGGTCGAAGTCTCCGTGGACGAGGATACCGGCGATATCAAGGTGGAGAAAGTCTGGGTCGCGCACGACTGCGGCTTCGCCATCAACCCGCTGTCGGTCGAAGGGCAGGTGCAGGGCGCGGTGTGGATGGGCATGGGCCAGGCGCTCGGCGAGGCGAACGAGTTCCAGAACGGCAGGCCCATGCGGCGCAACATGCTCGACTACAGGGTGCCCACCATCGTCGAGTCCCAGCCCATCGAGGTGAAGATCGTCGAAGCGCGCGACCCGAGCGGCCCCTGCGGCGCCAAGGAAGCGAGCGAAGGCGCGGTCGGCGGGTTCGGCCCGGCCCTGGCGGGCGCGGTGGCCGAGGCCATCGGCATCCGCTTGCAGGGGATGCCGCTCTCGCCCGAGCGGGTGCTGGAGGCGATTCACGCGCGCCGGCGCGGCGAGCGGCTGAAGGCGGCGCTCGCCGAGCGCGGGGAGAGTGACGCTGCTCGCGGCGAGGAGGCCTGAAATGGAACTGCTTCCCGCGTTTTCACTCCAGCGCCCGGAAACGGCCGAGGAGGCAGCGCGGCTGCTCTCGGGTGAAGCGCAGGCGCGCGTGCTCGCCGGCGGCACCGGTCTGGTCGCCAACCTTCGACTGGGCCTCGCGGCCCCCGAGCTGCTGGTGTCGCTGGAGCGCCTGGCGGGCATGCGCGACATCGGCGACGAGGACGGCGCGGTGCGTTTCGGCGCCGGGGTCACGCTCGCGCGCCTGGCCGCCGATGCGAAGATCGCCGCGCGCTTCCCGGCGCTCGCCCAGGCGGCGGCCGCCGTCGCCGGTCCCGCGCACCGCAGCGCGGCCACGCTCGGCGGCAACCTGTGCCTGGACACGCGCTGCGTGTACTACAACCAGGGCGAGTCCTGGCGCGCCGCGAACGGCTACTGCCTCAAGTACCGCGGCGAGATATGCCACGTTGCGCCGCAGGGCAAACGCTGTCACGCCGCCTACAGCGGCGACCTCGCCCCGGCGCTGATGGTGCTGGGGGCCGAGGCGCAAATCGCCGGGCCGGCCGGTGCGAGGCGCACGCCGCTCGCCGATCTGTACCGCGAGGACGGGGCGCGGCACCTGACGCTCGGGCGCGGGGAGTTCCTCCTGGCGCTACGCGTGCCCGTGCCGGCGCCGGGGTCGCGCAGCGGCTACCGGAAGTCCCGCGCGCGCGGGGCAATCGACTTCCCGCTGGCGGGTGTGGCCGCTGCGGTGCGGATGGAAGGGGACAAGGTGCGCGAACTGCGGCTCGCCCTCACCGGCACCAACTCGTGTCCGCTGCTCCTGGCGGGCGCCGGGGAACTCGCGGGCCAGCCGCTCGACGCGGCGCTGCTCGAGCGCGTGGCGAAGCTGGTCCAGCGCCAGGCGAGCCCGCAGCGCACCACCGTGGTCTCGGCGAACTACCGGCGCCAGGTCGCCGCGGCGCTGGCGAAGCGGCTGGTGAGCGAACTCGCGCTGAAGCGATGAAGGGCGCCCGTGGCGCAGGAGGTGCGGTTGCCACGCAGCGAGCAGATTGCATCGGAGCGTTGAGGTCCCCATCGCGGGAGGTTCGCGAGCGAACCTCCCGCGATGGGGAGCAGCAGGGCGTTCGCACCGGCATTTCGTATCCGGGCAGATCCGGGCCAGCGTGCGCCTGCGATTCATCAGGGTGATGACCCACCTGCGGGAGACGCTTTCGTGAAGCTCTTCGACCCCCTCCCCATCCGCGGCATGGTGCTGCCCAACCGCATCATGGTGCCCGCGATGGTGACGCACCTGTGCAAGGAGGACGGCGTCGTCACCGAGGACACCATCGCGCGCTACGAACGCTACGCGCAAGGCGGCGCCGGCCTCATCGTGGTCGAGGCGATGGCCGTGCACCAGGTGAAGTCGGGGCCGCTCTTGCGCATCGCCGAGGACCGCTTCCTGCCGGGGCTTCGCCGGCTCACCGCGCGCGTGCACCAGACCTCCGACTCGAAGATCGTGCCGCAGATCATCCACTTCCTGAAGGTGGCACGTTCCGGCTGGCGGCAGACGGTGGACATGCTCTCGATCGAGGAGATCGACCGGATCGTGGAGGCGTTCGGCGACGCGGTGGCGCGCGCGCGCGAGGCCGGCTTCGACGGCGCCGAGCTGCATTCGGCCCACGCCTACACGCTGTCCTCGTTCCTGTCGCGCGCCAACCCGCGCACTGACGATTACGGCAGGACGCTGGAGGGCAGGCTGCGCCTCGCCGGCCGGGTAATGGAGAACGTGCGCCGCAAGGCCGGCGCGGACTTCCCGGTGGGCATCCGCTTCAACGGCGAGGAGTTCATCCGCGACGGCTACACCGTCGAGGAATCGAAGCGCATCGCGCTGCGGCTGGCGCACCTGGGTTTCGACTACCTGTCGATCTCCGCCGGGGGCAAGTTCGAGGACGCGCTGCACCAGCCCGGGCAGGTTCTGTACCCCTATTCGGGCTACTCGGGGCATCGCTGCATGCCGGGCGAGGAATTCCCCCCGGGCCTGCACGTGCCGATCGCCGAGCGCATCTCGGCCTTCCTCTACGCCAACGGCGCCGCGGTGCCGGTCGCCATCACCGGCAAGCTCTCGGACCCGGCCGCCGCCGAGGCGGTGATCGCACTGGGCAAGGCGGACATCGTGGGAATCGCGCGCGGGCTGCTCGCCGATCCCGACTGGCCCGCGAAGGTGCGGCGCGGGGAACTGGAGCGCATCGTGCAGTGCGACTACTGCAACGTGTGCAAGGCGCTCGACGGCAGCCACCAGACCGTGATCTGCGCGCTGTGGCCGCAGGGCACCATCCAGGCGCCGGCGCGGGGGAGCGCCGAAGCCGCGCCGCGGTGGCCGGCGGGCGATGAGCCGGTGCTGGCGGCGAGCGTGAAGGACGGCCGGGTGTCGCTGCGCTGGAAGAAGGCCGACGGTGCGGGCGGCTACGACGTGTACCGCGCCGAGCGCGGCGAGCGCCCGCGGCTCGCCGACGCGGTCAAGGTCGCGCACTGGATCGACGAGACCGCGCTCGCCGGAACGCCTTACCGTTACTTCGTGCGCGCGCGCAGCGCGACCGGCGCCTGCGGGCCCGCTTCGAACGAATGCCCGGTGCGGATGCCGGCGCCGGGTCTGGCGAACGGGCGCAGCGACGAGGGCCGCGACAGCCTCGCGGCGGGCATCGTGCCCTGGCCCGAGGTGTTCGCGCGGCGCTACCGCGAGGCGGGCTTCTGGGAGGGCATCACGCTGTGCGAGATGCTGCAGCGCTCGGCCGCGCGCCTTCCCGGGAAGACCGCCGTGGTGGACGGCGAGCGGCGCCTGAGCTATGCCGAGCTGCTGCAGCGCGTCGAGCGGCAGGCGGCGGCCTTTCTCGCCTGTGGCCTGTCGCCCGGGGAGCGGGTGGTGTTCCAGCTGGGCAACGGGCTGGACCTCGTCGTGTGCTTGCTCGGGCTCGCGCGCATCGGCGTGGTGCCGGTGATGGCGCTGCCGGCGCATCGCGATACCGAGATCGCGCATTTCCTGCGGCAATCGAAGGCGAGCGCCTACCTGGTGCCGGACGTGGTGCGCGGCTTCGACTACCGCGAGATGGCGCGGCGCGTCGCGCCCGGGGCGCCCGGCCTGCGCACGGTGCTCGTTCAGGGCGATGCGCGCGCCGGCGAGGTGTCGGTGCGGGACCTCGCGGCGCGCGCACCCGAGCCCGCGCTCGCGCTCGAGGGCATCGGGCCGCAGTCGGGCGAGGTCGCGCTGATGCTGCTATCGGGCGGCACCACCGGCCTGCCGAAGCTCATCCCGCGCACCCACGACGACTACGTATACACCTGCAAGGCGAGCGGCCGCATCGCGGGCTTCGGCCCCGACACCGTGTTCCTCGCGGTGCTGCCGATGGCGCACAACTACACGCTGGGGTGTCCCGGGCTGCTGGGCGCGCTCGCCGTCGGCGGCACGGTGGTGATCGCGCCTTCCCACGACGCGGAGACTGTGTTCGGCCTGGTCGAGGCCGAGCGGGTGACCTCGATCGGCGCCACCGTGCCGCTGGTCGCGCGCTGGCTCGCCTCCGACGCCGAGCGGCGCCGCGACCTCTCGTCGCTGCGGGTATTCATGAACGGCGGGGCCAAGCTCCCGCCCGAATTGCGGCGGCGGGTGGAGGAGCGCCTGCGCTGCCGTTACCAGGAGAACTTCGGCACCGGCGAGGGTCTGCTGTCGATCACGCGCCTCGAGGATTCCGAAGCGATACGCTTCGAGAGCTCGGGCCGGCCGGTGTCCGAGGGCGACGAGATCCGCGTGATCGACGACGCCGGGCAGGACGTGCCCGACGGGCAGACAGGGGAACTGGCCGTTCGCGGTCCCTACACCGTGCGCGGCTACTTCGATGCGCCGCAGATCAACGCCGAGGCCTTCACCCCCGACGGCTTCTACCGCATGGGCGACATCGTGCGGCGCGTGGACGGCTACCTGTATCTCGAGGGCCGCAGGAAGGACATCATCAACCGCGGCGGCCAGAAGGTGAGCTGCGAGGAGGTGGAGAACTTCATCCTCGCCCATCCGCGGGTGCAGTCGGTGTGCGTGGTGGCGATGCCCGATCCGACCTACGGCGAGAAGGCCTGCGCCTTCGTGATCCCGCGCGAGGGCTCGACCCTGGAGTTCCACGAGCTCACGGCGTTCCTGCTGGCGCAGGGCATCGCCAAGTTCAAGATGCCGGAGCGCCTGGAGATCGTCTCGGACTTTCCCATCAGCCCGGCGGGCAAGGTGCTGCGCCGGGAACTGCGCGCGCTGATCGCGGAGAAGCTCGCGCGCGAGAGCAGCACCGCCTAGGGGCGGCACGGCGCGGCGGCAGGGACCGTGCCCGAGGCCGCGTCGCGTTCCCATATCGGTCCCGCGGGAGCCAGCATGCACGACGTCACCGCACTGGGTACCTTCTTCAACCCGCGCAGCGTGGCGGTCGTCGGCGCGTCCTCGGACCCCAGGAAGCCGGGGAACATCGCGCTGCGGAACATGCGCTCGATGGGCTACCGGGGAGGCATGTTCCCGGTCAATCCGCGCGAGGAAGCAATCCTCGGGCTTCCGTGCTACCGCAGCGTGCTCGACATCCCGCAGCCGGTGGACCTCGCCATCCTGCTGGTGGCGGCGGACCACACTCTGGAGGCCGCGAAGGAGCTCGCGCACAGGCGGCGCCGGGCGAACGACGTCTCGGCGGCGGTGTGCATGTCCGCCGGGTTCGCGGAGCTCAACACCGCCGAGGCCGGCGCGCGCGAGCGCGAACTGGTGCGCACGCTGCGGGACGCCTCGATCCGGCTGATCGGTCCGAACTGCCTGGGCGTGATCGACACCTCGAGCGGGTTCAACACGAATTTCGACATCCCGGTGTATCCGCGGGGCGGGACCAGCGTGTTGACCCAGAGCGGCGCCTTCGGCAATTCGCTGCTGCTCGGCTCGGGCACCAAGGGGCGGCTGCGGCTGAACAAGTACGTGTCCATCGGCAACATGGCCGACGTGCAGATGTCCGAGCTGCTCGCCTACCTGAAGGACGACGACTCGACGCGCACCATCGGCATCTACCTGGAAGGCCTTTCGGACCCGAGGGAGTTCTTCGAAGTGGCCGGCGAGGTCGCGACCGTCAAACCGATCGTGATCCTGAAGAGCGGCAGGAGCGAGATGGGATCGACCGCGGCCTTGTCCCACACCGGCTCGGTGGCCGGCGCAGACGCGATCTACGACGGCGCCTGCCGCCAGGCCGGTCTGTTCCGCGCCAGGACGGTCGCGGAGTTCTACGACACGCTGAGGGCGTTCTCGAAACAGCCGGTTCCCGCTGGCAAGCGCGTGTGCGTGCTGACGCACATGGGCGGGCCGGGCACGATGTGCATCGACGAGATCTCCACGCTGCCCGGTATCGAGATGGCGCAGCTCTCGCCCGGAACCGTCGCCGCGCTGCGCACGATCCTCTCGCCGGCCGCGAACATCGGCCACCCGGCGGGCTACATCGACCTGACGGCGGCGCACTGGGAGGCGCTCCACAACCAGGTTCTGCAGATCCTGTTCCGGGATCCGGGCGTCGATGCGGTGATCCAGATCCTCGCACCCAGCGCCTTCCTCGACCAGGAACTGCTCGCGCGCGAGATCGTGAGCGCCTGGGAATCGCAGGCCGGCGCGAAGAAGCCGCTGCTTCACGTCGTCACCTTCGGAGATTTCGCCGGCGGGCTGCGCGACCGGCTCGAGGAGGCCGGCCTGCCGACTTTCGACTACCCGGACAGCGTCGCGCGGGTCGCGGCGAGCCTCGCGGCATACGGGTGCGCCGGGCGCGTGGCGGCAGCGCGGGCCGGGGATGCGAAGGCTTGCGCGTGCCCGTCGCCGCCGGCCCAGGGGCCGGCGGCGACGCTGATCGCCGGCGCGGCCGCGCAGCGCCGCGTCAGCCTCCTGGAGCCCGAGGCCTACGAGGTGTGCGGCCAGTACGGCATACGGGTGGCGCCCTTCAGGACGGTCGAGTCGCTCGAAGGCGCGCTGCGCGCCGCCGGCCAGATCGGCTACCCGGTGGTGCTCAAGGTCGTATCGGCCGAGATCCTGCACAAGACCGAGGCGGGCGGGGTGATGCTGGGCATCACCTCGGACGAAGGGTTGCGGCACTCCTACGGCAGGCTGATCGACAACGCCCGCAGGGCCGCACCGCAGGTGGACAGGCCCGGCGTCCTGGTGCAGAAGATGATGCCTGCCTCGACTGAACTGGTGCTGGGAGGCCTGCGCGACAGGCTGTTCGGTCCGGCCGTCATGTTCGGCCTGGGCGGAATCTACGTCGAAGTGCTCAAGCGCGTGAACTTCCGCCTTGCGCCGCTCTCGCTGGCGGATGCGAAGACGCTCGTTCGCGAGACCCTGCCGGCCGCGCTGCTGGAGGGCGTGCGCGGCAGGAAACCGATGAACGTCGATGCCATCGCCGCCGCACTGGTGAGTCTCGGGCGGCTGTTCGAGGAGCAGCCCCTGGTGGAGCAGGTGGACCTGAACCCCTTCGTGCCGGATGACGAGGGCGGGCTGGCGCTGGACGCGAGGATCATCCTCGCGAAGCAGGCAGGGTCGACCTGATCCTGTCAGATCGCACTTTCCCGGCGCGGGGCGCTTCGCGCGGTCGGGGTAGGGGAGGTCCTGCCGGCGCGAGCGCTACGGAATTCTCGCCTGCTCCGCGCGCCTCTCCCATACGCGCGTTGAGGAACCGTCAAACCATCCTGCGAGAGGCATCGTCGTTCGTGCTCTCCTGCAGGAACACATGAAGGAGCTTGACGGGTTTGACGACTCGGTCTTAT
>JADLDQ010000354.1 GCA_020846575.1 Burkholderiales bacterium | reverse complement strand
GCCTCGCCGCAAGTCATCAGCGCCTACCTGGGGACGGCATGAACGAAGCGCTGCGCCTGCAAGCGCTGGTCGCCGGCTATGGCAACATCGATGTCCTGAAGGGGGCGGACGTCGAGGTCGCGCACGGAGAGATCGTTGCCCTGATCGGCGCCAACGGGGCCGGCAAGAGCACGCTGCTCAATACCGTCATCGGCGCGGTGCCGGTGAGATCCGGCCGGGTTGTCGTGAACGGCGGCGAGGTCACCGGTCTCAGCACGGCGAAGATCGTCCGCAGCGGCATCGCCCTGGTCCCGGAACGGCGCCAGCTCTTCGGCGACATGTCCGTCGAGGAAAACCTTCTGCTCGGCGGCTACCGGGTCGCCGGGGCGCGTTCGAGCGTTCGCGGCGTCCTGGAGGCGCAGTACCAGCTGTTTCCCGTGCTCGCGGAACGGCGGCGGCAGCTCGCGCGCTCATTGAGCGGCGGCGAGCAGCAGATGCTCGCGATCGCCCGCGCCCGGATGTCTCAACCGAGACTGCTCCTGCTCGACGAGCCGTCGCTCGGCCTGGCGCCGATCATGGTCGAGCGCATCATGAACCTCCTGCGCGAGCTGCACGCCACCGGGGTCACCGTGCTGCTGGTCGAGCAGAATGCGCGGGCCGCACTCGGCATCGCCGACAGGGGCTACGTCATGGAGACCGGTCGGATTGTCCAGGAAGGCAGCGCACAAGCGCTGCTCCAGGACGCCAGGGTGCGCGAAGCCTACCTGGGCGGCGGGGGAGCCGGCGGCGACTCGCTGGAAGCCCGGATTCGCCGCCTTGCGCAGGAAGACGCGCGCGTGCGGGAATCGACAGGCGGCGTTCGCAGCACGCGGTTACCGTAACAGCCCGGGTGATCGGCGCGCTGCTGGTCGGTGATGATGAAGAGGAAATTGACTGCCCGTGGCATGGCGCCTCCCGGTTACGATTCCGGCGCGCCCTCGCCTACTGCGGCTTGACGTTCAGGTCACGGATGAGCTTGCCCCAGCGCGCGCGTTCGGCTTTCAACAGCTCCAGAAAGGCCTCCGGGCTCGAGGGCTTGGGCACCAGGCCTGCGGCGCTCAGCTTTGCCGAGATGGCCGGATCCTCGAGCGCCGAATTCATGTCGCGATTCAACCTCTGCACGATAGGCCGCGGTGTCCGCGCCGCCACCACGCACCCGATCCACACGTCCATTTCATAACCCGGCAGCGGCCCTGCTTCGGCCAGTGAGGGAAGATCCTTCGCGAGCGGTGAGCGCGTCGCCGTGGTGACCGCCAGGCCGCGCAACTTGCCGGAAGCGAACAGCGGACGCACCTGCGATATCGAGATGAAGGTCAGATCCACTTCGCGCGCGGCGAGCGCCTGAAGGATCTGCTGGGCGCCCTTGTAGGGCACATGGACGATATCCGTGCCCGTCATCGACTTGAACATCTCCGCGGCGAGGTGGTGGGGCGACGCAACCCCGGCGCTGGCGTAGTTCAGCTTGCCCGGTCGAGCGCGCGCGAACTCGATGAACTCGCGCACGTCGCGCGCCTGCACCGAGGGCGTCAGGGCCAGTACGAAGGGCGTGCTCACCAGCTGGCCCACCGGGTCGAAATCGGCAATCGGGTCGTAGGCAAGCCGCAGGACCATGCTCTGGTTCAGCACGTGCGAAGGGCCCGCCTGAAGGATCGTGTGGCCGTCCGGCGTCTGCCGGGCCACGCCCTCGCTCGCGCTGACGCCGGTGCCCCCGGGACGGTTTTCCACGACCACGGGCTGCCCCATGCTTCTTGTCAGGCGCTCGGCCATCAGGCGACCGAGCAGGTCATTGGGTCCGGCCGCCGGCGCGAGCACCAGGTAGGTGATGCGCCGCGAAGGATAGGCCGGTTCCTGCGCGAGCGCGGCGGCCGCTGCGCAGATCCCCAAGACCGCGGCGAGACCAGCGGAGAGGTTTCGAGTCTTCATCCGTACTCCCACTGTCATCGCGAACCAGGGCGCCGCCTCCGCGCGGCGTGAACCGGTCCCCGAGCGGCGGCCAGGCGCGCTCTCAAATTCCGCGAACTGCAACGCCCGAAAGGGCAGCCGGTGCGCGCGCCGGAGACAATGGACGAGGACTCCCGATGCCGGCGCCTGCACTGTCTCACCGCGCCTTCGGATCGTGGCGCGCTTGCGCTACTCGAGCAGGCGCCGCGCCTGCATCCAGTCGATGCTCATCGCGACGGCTTCCTCGAGCAGCTCCGGCTGACCCTGATAGTAATGCGTGGCGCCGCGTATCACCCTCATCGTCTTGTCGCGCGAGGCGGCCGCGGCATGGATGAGCCCGACGTCAGGCTGCGGCACCGCGTCGTCCGCCGAGTTCTCGATGAGCAGCATGGGTGCGGCGACCGAGGCCGCGCAGCGCGGGCCGTGCGCGCGCGTGTGCTCGAGCGACCATTGCGAAAGCCAGCTGCGCAGCGTCGAGAACCGTGCGATGCCCGCCGGCGCGCAGTTTGCGACTCCCGGATCCCCCAGATAAGACCAGCGCGGCTTGCGGCCGTTCGGGTCGACCTGGGGGTCCAGGAAGCGCGGGTCCGCCATGGTCCGGTGGGTGACAAAGCCCCGCTCCAGTTCCGGCCCGCCGCGCCTTCTCAGGGTCGCCAGGGTCTCCAGCACCCAGGCGGTCCTGCGCCGCATGCGCTCGACCTGGGCGGCGCGGTAGCGCGCAAGGTACGCCTGCGAGTACGGCGGCTGGTTTGGATTGGCGGGGTCGTACAGGTCCAGTTCCGGGTCGCGCCGGTCGGGGTCGTTCTCGTCGAGCACCGATGGGTCGAGCCAATCGGCGAGCGTCGTCGCGCGCGAGCGGTGCGCTGCGTGAAACAGCAGCGCGTCGGCCGGGACGAGGCCGGCCGCCTTGATGTCGATCGGGTCTCCCGCTGGCGTCGCCGTGATCGTCGGATTCTCGGCCTGTGACTGGTAGAGCAGCGCAAGAGATCCGCCGCCCGACCAGCCGTCGATCACCACCTTTTCATACCCCCACGCCCGGCGCGCATGGCGGATATGGGCGCCGAGATCGACGATCACCTTCTCCATGACGAGCGGCGCGTCGTTCCTGGCGTAGCGGCTCCCGGCGCACAGCACGTGAACGCCGCGCCGCGCAAGCGCCCGCGGCACGGGCAGAAGCTGCAGCGTCGTCGCCGGATGCATGAAGATCACCAGGGTGCGCGACGGGCGTGCCTTCGGCACGAAGCGCACACCCTCCAGGTTCACCATGCCCTGCGAACCCGAGAAACCGTACACTTCCGTGAACTGGGTCGTCTCGGCGAATTCGACGTGCACCCATTCGGGTTCGACTTCGTAGCGCGCCGGCATCGTATTCATCGCGGGACGTGTCGAGGTTCAGATCGAGCAGCAGGGACCGGCACGGACGCGCACGTCCGGCCGCACCTCATGCCGGGGCGGTCCGCGCCGCCGGCGACGTGCTGTCTGTTGCGCGCAAGACTACCCGGAGGACCGTGACCGATTTCTGTGGTCCTCGCGGGCTTCGCGCACCCAGCCCACGATCGAGGAGGTATCAGCGCCCTCGCGCCGGGCACGCTCCTTCGCCTGGACCCAGTACTCGAGGTCGCGCCGCGCTTCCTCGGTGTGCCGGTTCCAGCTGGAGTCGGTCGGCGCCGTCACTTCCAGCCGCAACCCGGAAGGATCGTGGAAGTAGATGCTCAGAAACTGGCCGTCGTGATCCACGGGACCGCGCACCTCCACGCCGTTGCGGGCCAGCCAGTCGCGCCAGCGCCGGACCTCTTCTCGGGTATCCGCATGAAAGGCGAAGTGGTTGAAGATGTCGTAGACGGGATGCGAAGGTTTCGCTGGCGAAGGCAGGCAGGGAGACTCGAAAAACGCCAGCGTCGCACCGTCACCCATGCGGAAGAACAGGTGAATGAAGGGGAAGGAGGTCTCGGTCGATGGTATGTAGTCATCGACCACCGTGTGAGCGATCTCCATCCCCATGACGCGCGTGTAGAAGTCGGCCGTCAGCGCCGCATCGTGGGTTACGAAAGCGGCATGGTTGAGCATCTTGGGTACCAGGCGCGCCGTGGGCTGGAGGGCGAGTTCCGGTCCTGACTGCAAGGCGAGTTCCATGCGCATCCTCCTTCGCTGGC
>JADLDQ010000353.1 GCA_020846575.1 Burkholderiales bacterium | reverse complement strand
CGCGCAGTCGCAGCGGCAGGCGGGCAGCCACGGTACACCTGCACCGATCGGCGAGCGCGAGTCGCCCTCGAGTCGGCGCCAGCGAGCAAGCGCCGCTGCCGCCATGTCGGAATCGGCGAGTCACAGGCTGTGAAAAAATTCCCCGGGCTGTTCTTGCCTCTTATCCTGGGGGTGGTCGAACCCTTACCCGAGGTGAGATCGTCGATCCTGGCGCGTTCTGAACGGTCCTTTTTCGGCGAACGAGCCCATGCAACTGCAAGTCCGATTTTTCACGCGCTCTCAGCGGAATCGGCGAGTCAGGCTCGCTTCAGCCTCGACGATAGGCGCTCGGCTACAGTGTGAGCGCAGTCTGTTTCCTCCTCGAGGCGCGGGGCGATGAGCTCCCGCGCTTTTTTTTCATCGCGTTCTCCCGGGTCGCGTTCCGTTCAACGTGCGCCCGGGCCCCGCGGACCCGAACCGGGTCGCCATCGTGACCGAGTCGCGCGCATGATATTCTGGACGCTTCGATGAACCGGGGTGATGCGTGTCATGCGTGTGCTGCTCGTTGAAGACGACAAGGCGCTGGCCGACGGCTTGACCCGCACGCTGCGCCAGTCCGGTTACGCGGTCGATCACGCACCCACGGGTGAACTGGCGCTGCGCGGGGCCTCGGAAGAGCACTTCGACCTCATCGTCCTGGACCTGGGGTTGCCGGGCATGGACGGCTTCGAGGTGCTCTCGAGGCTGAGGGCGGATCCCAAGACGGGCGGCATCATGATCCTGACGGCGCGGGACTCCGAGGCCGACCGGGTCAAGGGACTGGATCTGGGCGCCGACGATTACGTCACCAAGCCGTTCTCGCTGCCCGAGTTCGAAGCCAGGGTGCGGGCCCTGATACGCCGCAGCCAGGCGGTGCACAGCCCGGTGCTTCAGTTCGGCCGCCTCACGATCCACACCGTCTCCAAGCGCGCCCAGATCGACGGCGAAGACGTGGAACTCACCCCGCGCGAGTGGGGCGTACTCGAGTACCTGCTGCTGCGCGCCGGGCAGGTGGTGAGCAAGGAGCAGATGCTCCAGGCGCTGTGCGGCTGGGACGCCTCGCTCACGCACAACACCATCGAAGTCTACGTCTCGCGGTTGCGCGCCAAGCTGCAGAAGGCCGCCATCCGCATCAGGACGGTGCGGGGATTCGGCTACATGGTCGAAGAACCGGCGGATGCACTCGCGCGGTAGCCTCAAGCGCCTTCTCACAACCTGGCTGGTCGCGCCGCTGCTGGCGCTGATTCTGCTTTCGGCCCTGCCCGCCTACAAGCTCGCGGTCGACGCCGCCAACGAGGCCTACGACAACGGCCTGCTCAACCCGGCGATCGCGATCTCCCGCTATGTCCGGCTCACCGACGAGCGTTTCGAGGTCGATCTGCCACCGGTCGCGCTCGAGGCCTTGCGGGTGGACTCCGCGGACCGGATATTCTTCCGGGTGACCGGTCCGAACGGGGACTTGATCGCCGGCAATGCCGCGATCCCCGCTCCGGACATTCCGGTACCGGCGGCGGGGCACACTTTCTACAACACGCGCGTCGGCAACGTGCGCGTGCGCGTGGCCGCTGTGTCGGTGCCGCGACGCTACGGCGAGGTTCTGGTCCAGGTGGCCGAGACCACTTCCAAGCGCGACGGCCTCGTGAAGGAGATCCTTGCCGGCACGCTCATCCCGGCGCTGGTCGTGGCGATCGCGGCCGGCGCACTGGTCTGGTTCGGGATTCGCCGCAGCCTTGCGCCGCTGGCGACGCTGAAGCAGGAAATCGAGCGGCGTTCGCCCTCCGACCTGTCACCCGTACCCGGCGGCGATTCCCCGGAGGAGGTCAGACCGCTCCTGGACGCGCTCAACCGGCTGCTGGCGAGGCTGGATGCGGCGCTCGGCGCCCAGCAGCGCTTCATCGCCAATGCCGCGCACCAGCTGCGCACGCCGCTCGCCGGGCTGAGGACGCACGTGTCGCTCGCGCGCCGCAATCCCGCGTCGCCCGAAACCGGAGCGCTGCTCGACATGATCGCCGGCGAGACCGACCAGGCGAGCCACCTGGCCAACCAGCTGCTGACGCTGGCCCGCGCGGAACCCGGCACCGGCAGGCCGGACCTGCACCAGCCGGTCAACCTGCGCGAGATCGCCAACAACACGGCGCAGACCTGGGTACGCACCGCGGTGGACCGAAATATCGATCTGGGTTTCGAACTCGAAGACGCCAGCACGCCGGGGGATCCCCTGCTGCTGCGCGAACTGCTCGCGAACCTGGTCGACAATGCGCTCGCCTATACGCCGTCCGAAGGGACGGTGACCGTCCGTACCCGCGCGCAGGACGGCCAGGCGGTGATCGAGGTGGAGGACGACGGGCCGGGCATCCCGGAGTCAGAGCGCGAGAAGATCTTCGAGCGCTTCTACCGCATACCCGGCACCGCCGGCGGCGGCTGCGGTCTCGGGCTCGCCATCGTGCGCGAGATCGCCGGTCGCCACGGTGCGCGGGTAATCCTGGAATCCCCGCCGGGCGGACGCGGTACCCTGGCGCGGGTCTCGTTCCCGTTGATCAGGAAGCCGGGGCGGTAATCGGCGGCGGCTTGCGGGGGGCGTCCTGCATCCCTGGCGCGTGGAAGTCGAATGGGGTCGCTGGCCCTGCATCGACCTGCAATGCACGACGAACGAGAGGTTGAACGAGAGGCTGCGCGCCCTTCGCGCTGTCTGGACTTGCGGGAAAGCTGCGACAACGAGCGAGGGCTTGCTCGCCCCTCGCACTCCCCCGACTTCAGGGAAGGTTGCGCTTTGCTTCCGAGTCTTTCCAGAGCCCCGGCGCGGCGCCCGCGGCGCGACCTGCCGGTTCCCAGGTCACGATCAGGCCGCGTTCTCCGGGGAGCGCCCTGAAGGCGCAGTCCACCGCGACCCCCGGCACCAGCGCGAGCGTCTCACCGCAGAACAGCAGCGGAAGGCGAGCCCGCCTCCAGGGCGGCACCCCGCGCTCGCGCAGCAGGTTCTTGAGCGTTCGCCGCGGACGGCCTTCATGGGGCTGCAGGCGCTCGCCTCCCTTGCGCAGCCGGATGGCGACCGGCTGCGCGCGCAGTTTGGCCACGCTCGCGCCTCGTCCTTCTTCGGGCGCGAAACGCAGTACGCCGTCCAGTTCGAGCAGCGGCAGCACGGGTTCGCCGTTCCACACGGCTTCGAAGGGGCGTCGCACGCGCCGCGGGCTCGGACGCTCCAGGTGCAGGCGATCGCGATACCGCAGGATGACACCCCCGGACAGTTCCATGCGCGGCGCGGCGTCGGGCCGCGCACCGGTGAGCTGCGCCCAGAGATCGTCCAAGCGGGCAGCGCCCGGCGGGGTGATGCCCGCGCGGCGGCAGTAGTGGCGCAGCGCGTTCTTCGCGCGCGCGGTGCCGAGCGCGCAGAGCGCACGGATGTCCAACCCGTCGCCGGCGTCCGGCGGCGCGCCGCTGCACAGACGCTCGAGGTCCTCGGCAGCCAGCGCCTCGAGCAACTGCGCCGCCTCGGCCAGGTGGCGGGCGGAGCGCGCCGCCACCTCGCGCGCGTGCGGGTAGCGCTCCTCCAGCAGCGGGATCACCCGCAAGCGCACGAAGTTGCGGTCCAGGGCCAGGCGCTCGTTGCTTTCGTCCTCGACCCAGGCGAGCCCGTGGGTTCGGGCGTAATCGAGGATGTCGGCGCGGGAGATCGAGAGCATGGGCCGCAGCACCCCGTGGCGAAAAGCGCTGTGTGCGTCCGCGGCTCGCCAGGGCGCCATTCCCGCCAGGCCCGCCGGCCCGGCGCCGCGCATCAGCTGCAGCAGCAGGGTCTCCGCCTGATCGTCGCGGTGCTGCGCCAGGACCAGGAAATCGGCAGGATGTCGCGCAAACGCCCCATAGCGGGCCATCCGGGCCGCACCCTCGGGACCGAGGTGGCGAAATTCGGAGACGTCCACGCGCTCGATGCTGAGCGGCACCCGCGACTGCGCGCATCGGGCAGCGCAGAAGCCTGCCCACTCCGCGGCCCGGGGGCTGAGACCGTGATGAACGTGGACCGCGCGCAGCGAGAAACGCATGGTCGTGGCGGCCTGCGAAAGCAGCGCGAGCAGCACGATCGAATCGACGCCGCCCGAGAGCCCGAGCAGCAGATTCGCGCCGGGAAACAGCGGCGCCTGGATCTCGCTGCAGACCCGGGCTTGCAGCTCATTCAATCTCGACTTCCCGGTACTTTCCGAAGCCCAGGAGCCGCTCCTGGCGCGCCTCGACCAGTTCCTCCGGCGTCTTCCCGGTCAGCCCGCGCAGCGCGTCCGCTAGCGCCTTCCTGAGATTCTGGGCACACGCTCCCGGATCGCGATGGGCGCCGCCCGGCGGCTCGCTCACCATCCGGTCGATCAGACCCAGCGCCTTGAGCCGGCTCGAGGTGATACCGAGCGTCTCGGCGGCTTGCGCAGCCTTGTCCGAGCGTTTCCACAGGATGGAGGCGCAGCCCTCGGGCGAGATCACCGAGTAGGTCGCGTACTGGAGCATCATCACCACGTCCGCCACCGCGATGGCGAGCGCCCCGCCCGACCCGCCCTCGCCGATGATGGTGCTCACGATCGGCACGCGCAGATCGCACATGACGTACAGGCACCTTCCGATCGCCTCGGCCTGCCCGCGTTCCTCGGCGCCGATGCCGGGATAGGCGCCGGGCGTATCCACGAAGGTGAGCACCGGCATGCCGAACTTCTCGGCCAGGCGCATCAGCCGCATCGCCTTGCGGTAGCCCTCGGGCCGGGGCATGCCGAAGTTGCGGCTGATCTTCTCCTTGGTGTCGCGCCCCTTCTGGTGCCCGATGACCATCACCGGGTTGCCGTTGAAGCGCGCAAGTCCTCCCACGATCGAGGCATCGTCGGCGAAAGCCCGGTCCCCATGCAGTTCCTCGAAATCGGAGAACAGCTGCTCGACGTAGTCCAGGGTGTAAGGCCGCTGCGGATGGCGCGCCACCTGCGCCACCTGCCAGGGCGTGAGCTTTGCGTAGATCTCCCGGGTCAGCGCCATGCTCCTCTTCTGCAGGCGCTGAATATCCTCGGAAATCTCGATCGCCGGGTCGTCCTGGAGGTAGCGCAGCTCCTCGATCTTCGCCTCGAGGTCGGCGATCGGCTGTTCGAAATCGAGAAAGGCTGATATCACTCGGCGCCGGCGTGCGGTCGAAGGATCTGGTTTGTGTGCATGCGGCCAATCGTATCAGAGTGAACGGACCTGCGACGGCGCGCAAGCGCACGCGCCGCGGGCGCCGGACGGGACGCTGCGCGGCACCGCTTCAATACGCCACCGGCACAGGGTCGAGGCTGCGCCACAGGTACCAGGTGGCGACCGAGCGCCACGGCGACCACGTCGCCCCCAGGCGGCGCATGCGCGGCTCCCCGACCAGCCTGCCCCGGAAGTAATGCAGCCGCATCGCACGCTGCAGCCCGAGGTCGGCGAGCGGCAGCACGTCGGGGCGCAGGAGGTTGAAGATGAGGTACATCTCCGCGGTCCACCGTCCGATGCCCCGCACCTGCACCAGTTCGGCGATCAGCGCCTCGTCGTCCATGCCCGGCCAGGTCTGCGGACGCAGCGTCCCGGCAGCGAAATGGCGAGCGAGATCGCCGAGGTACTCGCACTTGCGCTCGGACAGGCCGCACGCGCGCAGCGCCGGGCGCTGCATGCGCAGCAGCGCGTCCGGGTGCGCGCCGCCAGAGGCCTCGCACAGCCGGTTCCAGACCGACAGCGCGGCCTTGACCGATATCTGCTGGCTCACGATCGCGCGCGCCAGGGTCTGGAACGGCTCGCCGCGGGGACGTAGCGCGATACGGGGATGGCGCCTGATGATTTCCGCGAGCACCGGATCGACGCGCGATAGCTCGCGCTTGGCCGTCGACCAGTAGACAGGCGCACTCGTCGCGCTGTGCCGGCGCATCCTGGATCGGCGCCCGGGCGGTCCCGCGCTTCTGTCCCGCCGGGCGGGCCGCCGGCGCGCTAGGCGCCCACCGCCGCCAGTTCCCCCACCCGGCTCTGGGCCGACACGTGCGGCCGCAGGAATTCCATCTGGTCGGCGAGGATGCGCCGGTTGGTGAGGATGAGGTACTCGGCCTTGTTCGGCACGTACGGCGCATACAGGAGCTGCAATCCCGATTCCTCGGGCGTTCGGTTGCGCTTGACGCCGTTACAGTGCCGGCAGCAGGTCACCACGTTCATCCAGCTGTCTCTTCCGCCGCGGGAAACCGGCCGGATGTGATCGCGCGTGAGCCGCAGGAAGTTGAAGTTGTCGCCGCAGTAGGCGCACACGTGCCGGTCGCGCCGGAACAGCTCGCGGTTGTTGAGCGGCGGGACATGGTTGAATCCGCGGATCGCCATCGCCTTGCCCTTGATGGCGATGATCGAATGACCGGTGATGCTGGAGCGCAGGCCGGTGGCGCGCGAGACGCCGCCGTACACGGTGAAGGCCTCGGCGCCGAGCGTCCAGGCGACCAGGTTCTTGGCGTAGTAGAAGCACGCCTGCTGCCAGGTCACCCAGCGGTGCGGCACACCGTTGTTGTCCAGGGTCAGAATCAGGGGCACGTCCACCATGGTTGCTCGTCCCGCGGTCCTCGTCGGCGAGCGCCGCGCGGCATGGAGCGCGGCGCTCGAACCGGGGGGATTCTGCCGCAATTCGGCACTGGTGCAAACATGCTGAGACGCGCTCGGCGCGCCGGTCAGACGCACTCGAAGCGCCGGTGAGACGCCCCCCGAACACCGGCGAGACGCACGCCAGGCGCCGGCGACGGCGCAACCGGCGCCGGGCGAGCGTCAGGTCAGTAGAGTGCGCCCGCGAGCAGACTGCGGTAACGGGAGACCAGGTCCGGAGCCTGCGCGGCCAGGGCGAACACGTCCAGCATGGTCTTGCGTGCGCGCTCGCGCAGCGCGCCGCGGTCGCCGCGCACCACCTCGATCAGCTGCTCGAGCGCCGCCTCGTGTCGCCCGTCGGCGACATAGCGATCCGCCAGGTCCAGGCGCGCATCCAGGTCGCGAGGCTCGCGCGCCACGTCGGACTCGAGCTGGGCCATCGAGGGCAGCGACTGGCCCTTCTTCCAGAACTCCACCTGCCGCGCCAGCTGCTCGGCGCGCTCGTCGCTAAGGCGTTCCGGCAGCCTCTGGAGCTCCAGATCCGCCTCGGCGTACGCCTTCCCGCGCACCAGCAGTTCGACCAGGTCGATGCGCGCGCCGGCAAGCGCGGGATCGGCTTGTAGCGCCGCGCGCAGCTCGCGCTCGGCCCCCTGGGCGTCTCCTTCGAGCAGCAGGCGGCGTGCGGCCAGGCGCAGTTTCTCCGCCGGCGAGGGCAGGATCTTCGCGATGAACGAGCGTACCGCCGATTCGGGTATCGCCCCCGAGAATTCAGCGACCACTCGGCCGCCGAAGAAAGCCTTGACGTTCGGGATGCTGCGGATGCCGAAGCGCGCCGCGATCTCGGGCTCCCGGTCCGTATCGACCTTGGCGAGGACGAACGCGCCCTGGTGCTCGGCGGCAAGCTTCTCCAGCGTCGGCCCGAGAGCGCGGCAGGGGCCGCACCAGGGCGCCCAGAAATCGACCACCACCGGTACGGTCTCGGAGGCGAGCAGCACGTCCCGTTGGAAATCCGCCGTCGTCACGTCCTTGCAAACCTGCGTCATGCGAGCACTCCATGCCTGCTGTACCTGAGGTCACTCGGGGAGGACTTCCCTCGCCTTCCCCCGATCGGGGCGGCCACCGGCAGTTCTGTCGGGCGCACCTGGGCCGAGGAGATATGGGGGCCCTATCCCCGGGAATTCAAGCCGGCCGGGGGCGGGTCGACCACGGTCCGAACGGCCGTGGAGGCGAAAGTCCGCGCGCGCCGCCGCCGGAGGATCAATCGAAACCTGCTAGACTGCGCCCCTCGACGGAGAGATGCCCGAGTGGCCGAAGGGGGCGCCCTGCTAAGGCGTTATACGGCTTCAAACCGTATCGAGGGTTCGAATCCCTCTCTCTCCGCCAGTTGGACCCGTCCGGATCGGAGAGGTTCGCCCACAATCCCGGACACTCGAGCAGCGCGCGCGTATTGCCGGCGCATTGCGCCTGCACGCGACACTCAACAAGTCTTTCGACGCCTCGCTGGCATTCCGAAACCGGCTGCGCTCACCGCCAGCCTCGCCGGCTCGACGTGGGTTTCCCGCTTCTGGGTATGCATCGCATTCCTCCGCGACTACCGGCGCGCGCACGCTCGCCTGAGCGGCTGCGGGCGATCGTCGCACGCCCTCGGCAGAGGCCGAACCGGCCTGAATTCAGAGAGTTCCGTGTCGACCCTCTGATATAATCGCGCGCGGCAAGCGCCCGTAGCTCAGCTGGATAGAGTACCTGGCTACGAACCAGGGGGTCAGGGGTTCGAATCCCTTCGGGCGCGCCAGTCGTTCACGCAGTCGGGCTTTTCACCCGGCTCTCGCTTCTTCGCGACGAACCGGCCCGGCCGCGCAAAGCTTCGCGATGGGCGATGCGTCCGCGCGCGGTGTGATCTGCGCGGCGGCGCCCGGTCGCTCTTCTTCTGTTGCGCCTTTCTATTGCGACGGCGGGACGTGGCTGCCGCCCAACGCCTTGGCGTGAACCCAGTCGGCGTGGCGCGGCGCGCGCTTGGTGCGATCCCAATCGTCGAGCATCACCTGGCTGACGCGCTGCAGCCGTTCCACCATGTCCGGCGTCACCGTGCTCCACGCCAACTCCAGCCGGTGTCCGTTCGGGTCGAAGAAATAGATCGACTGGCAGATGGTGTGATCGATCGGGCCGACCACCTCGACGCCGCACGACTCGATGTGCTTCTTGCAGTCGAGCAGTGTCTTCTCGTCGGGTACGCGCAGTGCGAGGTGCTGCACCCACTGCGGCGTGTTGTCGTCGCGCCCCATCGCCGGCGATTCCGGAAGCTCGAAGAAGGCGATAAAGCTGCCGTCGTCCATGCGGAAGAACAGGTGGAAGTACGGGCTGTCCTCTTTGGTGCTGGGCACCCGGTCCTCGGATACCGCCATCAGGTAATCCAACTTCAGCACCCGGGTGTAGAAATCGGCAGTCTGCCGGGCATTCTTGCAGCGATACGCGACATGATGCAGTCCCTTGATATCCATGCTTGCCCCCTTCTCCCGAGAATCGAATCGTTCAGCCCGCTGCCGGCTCCCGGCCGCCTGCCGGTCCGAGCCGCGAAGAGCCATGCGGCCTCGTACCGGAAGCTTCGCCGCCTGTTTGCGCGACGGGCGCTCGGCGCACGGACTCCCCGGCCGGCGCCGCGCTTGCACGCACGCCGGCGGCACGTCACTCTACGTGCGTGCCCGGCGAATGACAACTCGTGCGCCGCCACAAGCGCCTCGAGCAGTAGCACTGATACCGCCGATTGCGCGCGCCAGGTCGAGACAATTCGCTACAGCACAGGCACTTGCGTCGTCTCGCGCGCTTCATCACCGCTTCATCACCGCTTCCCCTTCGGGGG
>JADLDQ010000352.1 GCA_020846575.1 Burkholderiales bacterium | reverse complement strand
GACGGAGGCCGGCGTCGTGCACCTCGGGCTCGCGGACGAGGCGGCGGTGCGGGCCGCATACCGCGCGATCGTGGACGCCGTCGCCGCGATGCCCGGCCGGCCCGCGCTCGCGGGGGTGAGCGTGCAGGAGATGGTGCGCGGCGGCATCGAGGTCATCGCCGGCGTGCGCAACGACCCGCAGTTCGGTCCCGTCATCGTGTGCGGCCTGGGCGGCGTGCTCGTCGAGGTGCTGCGCGACACGGCGAGCGCGCTCGCGCCGGTGAGCCCGGACGAAGCGCTCGCCATGCTGCGCTCGCTGCAGGGATACCGCCTGCTCGCGGGCTTTCGCGGGGCGTCGCCGGTCGCCATCGACGCGCTGGCCGACGCCGTCGCGCGCATCTCGCAACTGGCGTGGGACCAGCGCGACCTGCTCGCCGAGCTCGACGTGAATCCCCTCATCGCCACGCCGGATCGCATCGTCGCGGTCGACGCGCTTGCGGTCCGGTCCTGACGAGCGCGTGCGATGCCGCCGCCGGCATTCGCCCGCTCCCGGCCCCTGAGCACGCGCGCGGATCACGGCGCGGCGCATGCATCCGCCGCGCAGCCCGGGCGCGGTATGCTCACGGCGGGACGAAGCCGAGGAGAAGACGCCCGATGAAGACCCTGCGCCACTTCACCCCCGCCCTGCGGGTCCATTGCGGGGCCGACAGCCTGCAACGGCTGGCGGACGAACTCGCGCGCGCGGGGATCCGGCGCGCCGCGATCTTCTGCGGGCGTTCGGTCGCGGCGCATCCGGACGGCCTGCGTCTCGTCGCCGGCGCGCTCGGCGGTCGCTGCGCGGGCACGTTCGAGGGCGTGCAGGCGCACAGCCCGCTCGACGCGGTGCTGGCCGGCGCCGACCGGCTGCGCGCGCTCGGCGCCGATGCCGTGATCGCCGTCGGCGGCGGCTCGGCGGTCGTCACCGCGCGCGCGGCGAGCATCCTGCTCGCGGAAGGCCGCGGCATCGCCGAGCTGTGCACGCGGTTCGAGCCCGGCAAACCGCCGGTGAGCCCGCGGCTGGACGCGCCGAAGCTGCCGCAGTTCGTCGTGCCGACCACGCCCACGACCGCCTACGCCAAGGCCGGCAGCGCCGTGCTGGACGAGTCGATCGGACAGCGCCGCGCGCTGTTCGACCCGAAGACGCGGGCGGGCGCGATCTACCTCCACCCCGCCGCCGCGCTGACGGCGCCGCCCGCGCTCGTGACGGCCGCTGCCGTGAGCGCGGCGAGTCTCGCCGTGCAGGGGCTCGAATCCCGCAGCCGCGACCCGCTCGCGGACGCGTTGCTGCTGCATGCGCTGCGGCTGCTCGCGGCCGGCCTGCGCAAGCTCGCGGCCACGCCGGACGACGCGGACACGCGCGCCGACCTGATGCTCGGCGCCCTGCTCGCCGGACAGGGCACCGATTACGCGCCGGCCGGGCTCGCCTCGGCGCTCGCGCATTCGATGGGCGCGCGCCTGCACACCGACAACGGCGTCGTCAACGCGATCCTGCTCCCGCACACGATGCGCTTCAATGCGCCGGTCACGGGCGAGCGGCTGGCGCTCGTCGCCGACGCCCTGCAGGCCCCGCGCGAGAGCGCACCCGAGCGCGCGGCGATCGACGCCGTGACGACCCTCTTCGCGGCGCTGCGGCTGCCGTCGCGGCTGCGCGACGTGGGCGTCGCCGAAGCAGCGCTGCCGCAGGTCGCCGAGGACGCCGCCGCGGACTGGTTCCTGCACCAGAACCCGCGGCGCGTGCAGAGCGCGGCCGAGCTGCTCGACGTGCTGCGGGCCGCATGGTGACGAGCCGCCGGCACGGCGATCGCTCGCGGGGACCGCCGTGACCTCGGGCAGGGCGCGCGCACCCGCACGCGCCGGCGAGATGTCCGGACCGGATCGCGCGGCCCGCCGCTCATCCGACCCGACCCCGCTTCCTTCCTCCCACTCACAGTGAGGTGTCTCATGCCGTTCTTCAAATCGCTGCCGGAGAATGCCGGCCCGCCCAACGTCTTCAAGAAGTACCCCGAGATCTACGGGCCGTGGTCGACCACGAGTCAGGCGCTCATGAACGGCCCCTCGCCGCTCAGCCAGGGCGAGCGCGAGCTGATCCTCGCCTACGCCGCCGGGGCCGCCGGGTGCAAGTTCGTCTACGGTGCACACTCCGAGGTCGCGTACGCCTGGGGCATTGCGCGCGGGCTGCTCGACCAGTTGCTCGCCGATCCGGAGACGGCACCGGTCGAGCCGCGCATGAAGCCCCTGCTCGCGTTCGTGCGCAAGCTTGCCGTCACGCCCAGTGCGATGACGCAGGCCGACGCCGATGCCGTGTTCGCCGCCGGCTGGGACGAGCATGCACTGCACGACGCCATCGCCATCACGGCGCGGGCCGCGTTCATGCAGCGGCTCGTCGAGGGGCACGGGTTCATTCCGCTCTCCCAGGAAGTCGCGAAGGAGCACGCCGACAAGCGCGTGAAGCTCGGCTACGTGAACCTCTATCCGCAGTTCCGGCAGGAGAAGTAGGCCGCGGCGCAGGGGGGCATGGCGCAGGGGGTCAGGTCTTGCATTTGAGCAGCGCGCGCCGACGTCGATATATCCCACCGGCCGCGATGCGCTGCTCAAATGCAAGACCTGCCCCCCCCCGACTCTTCAGAAATCCCGCCGGCGGCCGTTCTCGAATGGATCGGCCGTCGAAGACGGGAGAAGCACGTGCAGCGCTGGAGATGGATCACGACCCTTGCCCTTGCCCTGACCGCCGCGCAGGCGGCGGCCGCCGAAACCGGCCGTCTCGCGCTTGCCAGGGACGGCGGCGCCATCGTGGACGCGCAGGCGAAACTGATCTGGTCGCGCTGCCCGGAGGGCATGAGCTGGGACGGATCGAGTTGCACGGGCATCGCCGAGTTCGCCACCTGGTCGCAGGCCGCCGCGCTCGCGGCCGCACGCAGCAAGGCCGAAGGCGTGCGCTGGCGCGTACCGAGCGTCGCGGAGCTGCGCCTGCTCGCGAAGAAGCTCGCCGCCGCCCGCACGACGCTGCGCAGCCCCTTCCCCGAATCGCCGCAGGGCTGGTACTGGACCGCCAGCGCCCGCGTCGACACCGGCGCGGTCAACCAGTACACCTACTCGAACATCCAGCGCGGCGTCTCCGAGAAGAACGTCAACCGGGTGGCCTACCTGCACGCCTGGGTGGTCGACGTGGACAGTGGCGAGAGCCGCGCCGACATGCCGCGGCGATCGCGCCTGCCGGTGCGGCTGGTGCGCCAGTCCGTGGAGTGATTCCCGCGCGCAGGTGCGCCGGCGCTTGACCGGGCCCGCCGCAACCGCGTCTACTTGCGGCTGCAGGCCGCATGACCCGCGACGCCACGCCGTGGCGTCGTCGCCCGGCCGCAGGTCCCCCGTTCCATCCGCAGGAGTCAGCTTTCCATGCGCATCCTCATCGCGCTCGGCGCGGCTGTGGCGACCGTGCCGGCCGCCTGGTCGCAGACCGCCTATCCCAGCCGCAGCATCCGCTTCATCGTCCCGTTCACGCCCGGCGGGTCCGCCGACATCTTCGCGCGCCCGATCGCGCAGAAGATGAGCGAATCGATGGGGCAGCAGGTCGTCGTCGAGAACCGCCCCGGCTCGGGCGGCGTGATCGGTACCGAGGTCGCCGCCAAGGCCACGCCCGACGGCCACACGCTCATGATGGGGCTCACCGCGAACGTCGCGGTCAATCCGGCGCTGTACCCGAAGCTCCCCTACGACCCGTTGCGGGATTTCGCGGCGGTGACGCTGATCGCTTCCGCGCCATACGTTCTCGTCGTCCCGCCCACGCTCCCCGCGAAGGACGCGAAGGATCTCGTCGCCCTCGCCAAGCGACGCCCGGGCGAGCTCGCGTACGCCTCGCTCGGCGCGGGCAGCATGGGCCACCTCACCGGCGAGTTGCTCTCCTCGATGGCCGGCGTGAAGCTGCTGCACGTGCCGT
>JADLDQ010000351.1 GCA_020846575.1 Burkholderiales bacterium | reverse complement strand
GCGCCGCCGCGCATCACCACTTCGGGGAAAATAGCCACGCAAATGTAGTACAGACCTTCGATACCCGCTTCCTGAAAAACCAACGGCTTAGGGTCAATCCAAACCCCCAGTAGCGAAAGTCAGGCTAGTCGAGCTTCATCCCTGATGCCTTGACGATCGGCGCCCACTTCTGCATCTCTTCGGCGATGTACTGCGCGAAGCGCTCGGGGGTCGTCCCCTCGGACTGGAAGCCCTGGTTGAGGAGAACGCCAGACACGTCCTTGGCGGCGAGGCTCTTGATCACTTCGGCGTTCAGCCGCGCGATAACCGCCCCCGGGGTGCCTTGTGGTGCGGCCATGCCGAACCAGGTGTAGGACTCGAATCCGGCCAGGCCGGCCTCCGCAGTGGTCGGAACCTCGGGCAGCTGCGGCAGCCGCCTGGCGCTCGCTACCGCCAGGACCTTTAGCTTGCCCGCCCGCACATGCTGCTCCAGCCCGGCGGAGATGACGAACGCCAGCTGGATCTGCCCGGCGATGAGGTCGTTGGTCGCGGGCGCGACGCCCTTGTAGGGTACGTGCACGAGCGAGGTGTCCGTCAACGTCTGGAACAGCACACCCGCAAGGTGCGGAATGGTGCCGTTTCCGTTCGAGCCGAAATTGAACTTTCCGGGCTGCGATTTCAGCACCGCGATGAGTCCCGCGAGCGAGTTCGCCCCCAGCGCGGGGTTGATGACGATCACGCTCGCCGAGCGGGCAACCAGGCTGATCGGCGCGAACGACTTGAGCGGCTCGTAGCCCAGATTCCGGTAGATGATCGGGGCGATCGAGTAGGTCGAGTTGCTGCCCAGCGTAAGCGTGTAGCCGTCGGGAACGGCCTTGGCGACCACCTCCAGCGCGCTGGTGCCCCCGGCCCCGGAGCGGTTCTCCACCAGCAGCTGCTGGCCCAGACCCTCGGAGAGCTTTTTCGCCACCACCCGGCTGAGGATGTCCGCCGGGCCGCTGGGTGGGAACGGTACGGTGAGCCGGATCGGCTTGACCGGGTAGGCCTGCGCGAACGCCGCCGGCTGGCACAGCGCGCCCGCCGGCACCGTCATGGCGAGCGCCGCGCACAGCGAGCGCCGGCTGCTGCCCGCCACGCGCCGAGATCTCGCGCGCGTCTGGCATAGCTGCACTGTCATCTCCCACCTCCGGGATTGAAGTATTCGGATCACCGGGCTGGAACCCGAGCCGACCGCGGCGCCCACCGCCCGCCGCCATGGCGCAGGCGACTTGCCGCGTGCTTCCGCCGGATCCCGCCAGCCCCAGTATACCGACAAGACCGCTCGCGGCGCCGGCAATGCACCGAACGGGCAGGCGGGCCGCTGCTTCACCCTGCGTGCAGCGCCGCGGTCGTCGAGGGATGGAATGAAGGGGCCGGCGCGACGCGATCCGAGATCTTCCGGGCGGCGCAGACGGGAGATGGCGTGCCCGCGTCGTTGAACGCCGGCGCCATTGTTGCGGATAATGTCCCTTACGCCATCCGAGTCGCGGAACGCAGACCGCGGCCGGATCGGCAGCGAGGATCCGCCGATGCTGCCACGAGACATGCTCGCTCGCTGCGCGGGCCATTTCCCCGACAAGCCCGCCTACCACTGCGGCGAGCGGACGCGGAGCTGGCGCGAAATGCACGCGCGCTCCTCGGCGTTCGCCTGCGCTCTGCAGTCGCTCGGCGTGCATCCGGGCGAGACCGTATCCGTCCTCGGGCGCGAGTCGCTCGAGATCTACGAGCACTTCTTCGCCTGCATGAAGGCGGGCGCGGTGCGCGTCGGCATCAACTGGCGCTACACGCCGGCCGAGGTCCTTCACGTGCTGCGCGACAGCGCGACGCGGATGTTGCTGGTGCACAGCGCCTGCCTCGAGCTGCTGCCGCCGCGCGCCGAACTGGAAGCGCTCGGCATCCGGCTGATCGGCTATGGCGGCGCACACGGGCTCGCGCTCGACTACGAATCGCTGCTCGCGCAGGCAGGCGCCGCCACGCCGGACCTGCCGCCGATCTCGGGCGACGACGTGCTGCTGGTCAGCTATACCTCGGGAACCACCGGCCACCCGAAGGGCGCGATGCTCACGCACGCGGGCGTCGCCGCATCGATCCTGCGTTCGCTGATCAATGCCGGTTTTTCTCCGGACGACGTCTGGTACATGCCGTTGTCAGCGGCCTGGGTACCGGTGGTGATGGGCGTGTTCGGCCTGGGCAACGGCATGACCACGGTGATTGCCGATGGCGCGTTCGATGCGGCGGCTTTTCTGCGCGACATCGGCCGGTTGCGCGTCAGCTTCGTCAACGTGGTCTCGGCGATGCTGCAGCGGATCGTGCAGGAGGGCCGCAGCGGCCGCTACGACCTCTCGTCGATGCGGGTGCTGACCTACGGCTCCTCGCCCGCGCCCGCTCCCCTGATACGCGAAGCCTGGGAGATGTTCGGCTGCGAAGTCAAGCAACCCTATGCGATGACCGAGAACGCCGGCTGCTGGATCACCTGCCTGCAGCATTCGGACGTCCTGCGCGCGTTCCAGTCCGAACCCGGCCTGCTCGGGAGCGCGGGCCGCGTCGGCGTGATGTGCGAGATCTCGATCCGCGACGGCGAGGGTCACGCCGTTGCGGCGGGGTCCGCGGGCGAAGTATGGATCCGCAGCGCGACCGTCATGAAGGGCTACCGCAACCTGCCCGGTCCCACCGCGGAAGCGCTGCGCGACGGTTGGCTGTGCACCAACGACATCGGCAGGCTGGACGAACGCGGCTATCTGTATCTGACCGACCGCAAGAAATTCATGATCATCTCCGGCGGGGTGAACGTGTTTCCGGCCGCGGTCGAGGCGGTGGCGATCGAGCATCCCGCGCTCGAGGAAGTCGCGGTGGTCGGCGCGCCGCATCCGCAGTGGGGCGAGGCGGTGGTCGCCGTGGCGACGCTGCGCCATGGCGCGCCGCGCCCCGAGGCGAGCGAGCTGCTGGCGTTCTGCCGCGAGCGTCTGGGCAAGACCGTGGCGCCGAAGCACTTCCTGTTTCGCGACGAGCTGCCGCGCCCCAGCACCGGCAAGCTGCAAAAGCACCTGATCCGCGACTGGGTGCGCGACAACGCGCACCTGCTGCCGTGGAATCGGAGCGACGCCGGCCGGCCTTAGGACGATCGGCGGCAGATGACCCGCACGCGGGCGCGCGCGGCGGCGGCGGCCGGACCGCTCGCATCGGTCAGCGCAAGCGGCATCGACGTGAGCGCATTCATGCTCGGCCCGTCGCGATCCTGCGCCCGCGGCGCCGCCCGCAATGCCTCCTCCACCGCCACGCGAACGGCGCGAAACGGGTGATACCCCGCCATCTTCCTGGCGAGCTTGCCGCCGCCCTCGTCCTCGAAGACGATGAAATGTGCGATTGCGGGCGTCTGGGGTCGAGCCTTGCACGCGGTCGACCTTCCGGAACGCGCCCTCCAGCGCCCCGGCCGGCAGCCTGGAATTGATCCGCGCAAGCGCCTCAACGCTCACTCGCTCAACGCCCGCGGTCTGTCTAACCACCCCTATTTCTGGACCCCCGCTTCTTCGTTCACATGTGGCGCCCGGCGCGAATCGAACGTGCGACCCTTGGCTTCGGAGGCGATTGAGGAAGAGGCTGGCGGCTGTCAAATCAACCGGTCAAGACGTCCACCAAACTGCTGGTGCAGCCACAAGCGCAGCGTCAAGAAGTCTCAAGAAGCGTCGCGCAGTTACGAAACAGCGACGCTGAAACTCCCCAGCTGCGACGCACGGGCAAGGCTTGCTCTTCCGGCACAAGGGTTCACCGCGGTCGTGCCGGGCCATTCTCGAGACCCGACCTTCTGCAAGTGCTCTTCCATGTCTGCTTGACGCTGCCAGGAGCACGGCGTAGTGTGGCATCACTTGTGTACACACTTTTGTTGCCGCGGGAGATTTCTCATGGGCGTTCGAGTAGGCATCCGTGAACTTCGCGAAAAGCTTGCCTCCTACGCGGAATCGACGGTCCCGGTCGAGGTGACTCGCCATGGCCAGACCATCGGCTTCTACATCCCCATTCCCAAGCGCCCGGGCCAGGCCGAGCGCGAGGCACTGCTGGAAGCGGGACGGCGCATGCAGGCCGAGCTTGCGCGGCTCGGATTGACGGAGGAGGAACTGGCGGCCGACTTCAAGCGCTGGCGCAAGGCGCGCCGTGCAGGGTAAGCGCATCGTCCTGGATGCGAATATCCTCATCCGGGCAGTGCTTGGAGTTCGTGTCCGTGAACTGATCGAGCGGTATTGCGACGATGCGGCCTTCTATGTCGCCGAGTCGAATGTCGAAGAGGCGATGCAGTATCTCGCCGAGCTTGCGCCGCGCCGGGGAATCCGGGAAGACGTCTGGCGCCCGTCCTTCGCTGCGATTCTCGCCGCGGTGCAGATCATTCCTGAAGACCAGCTACAGGGTATGCGGACTGAAGCGACTGAACGAATCGGCCAAAGAGATCCGGGTGACTGGCCTGCCGTCGCCGTGGCCCTTCACCTGGGGTGTCCCGTGTGGACCGAAGACGAAGACTTCTTCGGATCAGGCATCGCGCCCTGGAGTACGGGTACCATCGAGATCTTCTTGCGTGGCAAGTAGGTTCACGATGCCGCTGGCGCGCCCGGCGCGAATCGAACGCGCGACCTTTGGCTTCGGAGTTGTAAACGCGAAAAGGACTTTCATATAAATCATAGACCTGCGGCGCCCGCAATCTACCTACCGCAGCTACATGAAGCCTGAACGCGATGGTCTCAAGCCACAAAGGGGAACAATTTGGCTACACCAAGTGAGCGCCGCTGAGCCGAGCTGCGCTGGTCTGCCCTCAGCGAGTCACTTCTCTGGCTCTGGCGTCGGCTGTCAAAGCCCCCCTCCAAACGGCTCTGTCCCAATAGGGATTCTCAATACAGATTCCCCACTCGCGTCCTATTGCAGCAATAGCGACGCTCGCACTTACGTGGGCTCCGAACTACTCGTCGATATATTCGATTGGGTCTCCGGAGTCTCGACGGAGGATGCAGCTAACACCTCTTGGCGCTTCTGCGCCGCGGCAAGCAACCTGGCGTGCGCCTCCTTCCTGTACTGAGCTATCGCCGCGTCGGATGGCCGTTTCAACGGCAGTTTCAGTGACGGTGCCATTCGTTGACTCCCTTCAGGATCTGCGTGCGCTACAGGCACTGAACATTCCAGACCAATAGTGTACGCTCGCGTGATTGATGGGATACCGACCCAAAAAATTCGCAGTGTGCTCATGTACGCGATGACACGGGCGAACGTCGCCAAAAGAGACCTGTTACTTATCCGTCGGCGTCAGACTGGTCCGTAAATGTCATTGGAGCTTCTTGATTCGCTGGCTTGGTGCCCGTAGGGGTGTTCAAGCTGGCGGTCGCAGCCCGCGCTGAACTGCTGCGACAAGTCGGTGTCGAGACCCACTTCGCGCTTTCACCCGCGATACGGGCCGGGCGCTTTGTCGTCATGAAGCCGAGTTCGGGAAGAGCAAGCGCAGGAAGTTCGAGGGAGAGGTGAGCAAACTCGAAGAAGTGCGCCCAGGTGCGTCGATCCGGGGAATGCGGTCTGATTCGCTAGTGACCGTCGTCAATGTCCAGTGGTTCGGCTCCGCCGCACTGGAACTGACCTATAAGGACACCACTGGCAGAGTCGCCAATGAACTGCTCTACCGGCACGACGAACCTCGTATCGACGTCGTGGTACAGGGCCGTCCGTGGAGCTTCGACGGGGACGGTGCGCTTTTCCGCCTGGTTTCCGAGGCGCACCGCATCCGCCTTGCGCACCTGTTCGATCCGGTCCTCGCCGTCCACGCTTCGCTGGTCGATCCGCTGCCGCACCAGATCACGGCGGTCTACGAGGCGATGCTGCCGCGACAGCCACTGCGCTTCCTGCTGGCGGACGATCCCGGCGCGGGCAAGACCATCATGGCAGGGCTCCTCATCAAGGAGCTGATCGCCCGGGGTGACCTCAAGCGCTGCCTGATCGTCTGCCCCGGCAGCCTGGTCGAACAGTGGCAGGAGGAGCTGAACCGGCGCTTCCACCTGCCGTTCGAGATCCTCACCAACGACAAGCTGGAGGCCGCCCGGACGGGCAACTGGTTCCTGGAGAATGAACTTGTCATCGCCCGCCTGGACAAGCTGTCGCGGGACGAAGACGTACAGGCGAAGCTTCAGGCACCGGATTGCCGCTGGGATCTGGTGGTTTGCGACGAGGCCCACAAACTTGCGGCGACGTTCTTCGGCGGCGAGATCAAGTACACCAAGCGCTACCGGCTGGGGCAGCTCGTGTCCGGCCTCACCCGCCACTTCCTGCTGATGACGGCCACCCCGCACAACGGCAAGGAGGAGGACTTCCAGCTCTTTCTCGCGCTGCTCGACGGCGACCGCTTCGAAGGGAAGTTCCGGGACGGTGTACACCAGGTCGATGTCTCGGACATGATGCGGCGCATGGTGAAGGAGGGCTTGCTCAAGTTCGACGGCAGGCCGCTTTTCCCCGAGCGCATCGCCTACACGGTCCCCTACAAGTTCTCGGACGCCGAGGCGCGCCTGTACAAGGAAGTCACCGATTACGTGCGGGAGGAGTTCAATCGCGCCGACGCCCTTGAGAACGACAAGCGCGCCGGCACAGTCGGGTTTGCTCTCACTATTCTTCAGCGGCGCCTGGCCTCGTCACCCGAGGCGATCTACCAGTCGCTGCGCCGCCGCCGGACCCGCCTGGAGAAGCGGCTGCGGGAGTTGGAGCTGCTGCAGCGAGGCGAAGCGCTCGCCAGCCCGGCCGCGGCCGCGCCTTTACCCGACGCCGATGACGTTGAGGACCTGGAGGACGCTCCCGAGAACGAGGTCGCAACCGCAGAGGAAGAGATCCTCGACCAGGCGACTGCCGCGGCGACCCTTGCCGAGCTGAAGGTGGAGATCGCTACCCTCGCGCACCTCGAGGAAGTCGCCGCGGAGGTGCGCCGCAGCGGACGGGATACCAAGTGGCGCGAGCTTGCGCACCTGCTGGGCGAAATCTTCACGCCGGCAGGGCTTGGCGATCGAGCCGCCGAACCCGCCTTGCCCTACGGGGCCGGCTCACTGCCGAAGCCGGTGCCTTCGCCACGCCAGAAGCTCGTGCTCTTCACCGAGCACCGCGACACGCTCTACTACCTGGAGCGCCAGATCGGCGGATTGCTCGGGCGCGCGCGGTCGCTGGTGCTGATCCACGGTGGCATGGGCCGGGGGGAGCGCCGCAAGGCCCAGGAGAGCTTCCGTCACGATCCCGAGGTGCAGGTGCTGCTGGCCACCGACGCAGCCGGCGAAGGCATCAACCTGCAGCGCGCCCACCTGATGGTCAATTACGACCTGCCCTGGAACCCGAACCGGCTGGAGCAGCGCTTCGGCCGCATTCACCGCATCGGCCAGACCGAGGTCTGCCACCTGTGGAATCTGGTGGCCGAGGAGACCCGGGAGGGTGATGTCTATCGCCGCCTGCTGGAAAAGCTCGAAGAGGCACGCCGGGCGCTGGGTGGCCAGGTGTTCGACGTGCTGGGCAAGCTCCAGTTCGATGGCCGCCCGCTGCGCGACCTACTGATCGAAGCCGTTCGTTACGGCGACCAGCCGGAGGTCCGCGCGCGCCTGGAGAGAGCCATCGAGCACGGGGTCGATCGCTCGCACCTGGAGGAACTGATCGAGGACCGGGCGCTCGCTCACGACGCCATGGATTCGAGCCGCGTGGCCCGGGTGCGCGAGGAAATGGAGCGCGCGGAGGCGCGGCGGCTGCAGCCGCACTACATCGAATCGTTCTTCCTGGAGGCCTTCCGGCAGATGGGCGGGACGGTCCGCCAGCGCGAGCCGCGCCGCTACGAGATCACTCAGGTGCCGGCGCCGGTGCACCACCGCGACCGCCAGATCGGCGCCGGCGACCCGGTGCTCGCGCGCTACGAGCGGATCGCTTTCGAGAAGGACCTGATCGCCCCGCAGGGTCAACCGCTTGCCGCCTTCGTCTGTCCCGGCCACCCGCTTCTGGACGCCGTGCTCGACATGACGCTCGAACGCCACCGCGATCTGCTCAAGCGCGGCACGGTACTGGTGGACGAGCGCGACCCGGCCGTGAGCCCGCGAGTGCTGTTCTACCTGGAGCACGCGATCCAGGACGCGAGCACCCTCCCGTCGGGAGAGCGCCGCACCATCTCGCGGCGCATGCTCTACGTCGAGCAGGACGCCGGTGGCCGCAACCGGCACCTGAATTACGCACCGTACCTCGACTACCGCCCACTGGCCGGGACCGAACCGCCTGCGGCCGACATCCTCGCCCGCCCCGAATGCGCCTGGATCACGCGCGACCTCGAAGGCAAGGCACAGGGTTACGCCATCGAGCATGTCGTTCCCGATCACGTCGCTGAAGTCCGTGATCGGCGGCTGAAGTGGATCGACAAGACCCGCGCAGCGGTAAAGGACCGGCTGACCAAGGAAATCGCGTATTGGGACCACCGCGCAGAGCAGTTGAAGCTCCAGGAACAGGCCGGCAGGGCGGGCGCGCGACTGAATTCGCAGGAGGCGCGCCGGCGCGCGGATGAACTGCAAGGGCGACTCGAAAAGCGGCTCGCCGAGCTGGACCGGGAAGCGCAGGTGTCGGCGCTGCCGCCGGCGGTGCTGGGAGCGCTGGTGGTGATGCCTCTGGGGTTGGTTACCGCCATGACCGGCCGGCCGGCATCGGTTACGCGCCCCGATACTCAGGCTTCAGCGGCACGCGCCCGCGCGATCGTGATGGAAGTGGAGCGGCAACTGGGCTTTGACCCCCCGACCGCGAATTGGAGAAGCTCGGGTATGACATCGAGTCGCGCGTACCCGGCACCGGCAAGCTTCGGTTCCTGGAGGTCAAAGGGCGCATCGAGGATGCCGACACGATTACCGTCACCAAGAATGAGGTCCTCTACTCGCTCAACAAGCCCGAGGACTTCATCCTCGCACTTGTTGAATTCCTCGATGACAAAGCACACCGGGTGCATTACTTGCGCCATCCTTTCCAGCGCGAACCGGACTTCGGCGTCACCAGCGTAAATTACGATTTCAAGAGACTGCTCGCGCGGGGGAAAACCCATCATGAAAAGACAGCTTCAGCGGAGTGCTGTATGAACCTCTTCGAAGATACCAACCCCCGCGCACTCAAAGACCTCCTCAACGAGATCCACAATCGGGTCACAGTTCTTCCCGACTTCCAGCGCGACTTTGTCTGGGAGCCAGGCGCGACGCAGGAACTGATCGTCTCGATCGCCAACAACTACCCGGCCGGAAGCATCCTGCGCGTGCGCGACGCTAAGCGCGTGTTTGCTGCTCGCGAGTTCGAAGGTGCGCCGCCGCTCGACGGCGCGAAGCACACTTTTCTGGTGCTCGATGGCCAGCAGCGGCTGACATCCCTCTACCAAGCATTCTATGGGGTCGGCGAGCACCGCTACTTTCTCGACCTTGGCGAGCTCATCCGTGGCGTAGATTTTGAGGAGGCGATCTTCCATGTACGAGCAGCCACGAAGTGGGCGAAGGCACGCGAGGATTTTGCGCTCCAGGCCAAAGAGCTCCTGCTGCCGCTCTCGGTCCTCAAGGGCGGGGCCGGCGGCTTCCTGCAGTGGTTGCTCCAGGTCACGAACCCCATGCCGGCGGATCAACGCACCAGCATGCTCGATGCGCTGACGAGGCTCAACGACCAGTGGGTCAAGACCATCGACGACTACCACTTCCCGGTGGTGACGCTCTCGGACAAGACCGAGCCTGATGCCCTTTGCACGATCTTCGAGACTCTGAACCGCACTGGCGTGAAGCTAAGCGTCTTCGAACTGCTCACCGCGCGCTTCTGGCCACAGAACATCAACCTGCGGGCGCTGTGGGACAAGGCGCGCGAGCAGCATCCAATCATCCAGGAATTTGAAGTCGATCCCTACTACTTGCTCCAGTCGATTGCTCTCGCAAGTCGAAAGGCACCGTCGTGCAAGCGGGGTGACGTACTGAACCTCGCGGTGACCGACATCGAGGGATGGTGGGACAAAGTCGTAGGCGGACTAGCGACGGGCCTAGGAATTCTGCGCGATGACTGCAAGGTGATGTTGCCGAAGTGGTTGCCGTACCAGACGATGCTCGCTCCGCTCGCCGCTGTACTGGCGCGCTCGGGCATGCCGAAGACGCCAGAGGCCGGAGCGCACCGAGAGAAACTCAAGCGCTGGTTCTGGTGCGCAGTATTTGGTCAGGCCTACGAGAGTTCACCGAACAGCCAGTCGGCGAAGGACGTAGCGGATCTTAGCGCCTGGCTCGCCGACGGTCCTGCACCCGAGTCGGTCAACGCACTGCGCTTTGACCCGAAGGCGCTGCGGGATGTTACTCCGCGCCAGCGCTCGATCTACCGCGGCACCATCTGCCTGATTCTTGGCACTGGAGCAGGTGCGCGCGATTTCCATACCCAGGCAGTCATCACGGGGAATCTGATGAACGAGCAGGGCATCGACGACCACCACGTCTTCCCCGACGACTTTCTTCTGAAGCAGAAGAACGTGAAATCAGCGCGCGCGCGTGATTGCGTGCTTAACCGCACCCTCATCGACCGCACTACCAATCAGATGATCAGCAATCGCGCGCCCTCGGTCTATCTCGCGGACATCCGCAAGACGCCTGGCTTCCCGTTTGACGCGGTGCTGTCATCGCACTGCCTACCGACAGGAGAGACTTCAGCGCTCTGGAGCGACGACTACGAGGCATTCCTCGCATGGCGGCAGGAACGGCTGTGGTGTGAGATTCAACGAGTGACAGGGCTGGCGCAGGCAACCGATCTTGAAATGGAAGAGCCGGAATCGAAATGAAAAGGAAGCGCAGTGACGTCGCCTTTTGCCTAGAAGCCGTCGATAAGGTCGGTGCTCGGGGAATATCGATTCGGAGTGCCCGCTTGCGCGTACTGCACCCATGATTGACCCCATGGGCATCATGGTCCGCTGGGCGAGCACTCCCTTGGGTACCTCAGCAAGCGTCTTTCTCACGGCCGTTCGCTCGGGAACTCCTGTCTCCCTGATCGCAACGCCGCGTGCGGATCTAAAAGTCCGGCAGAAGGCTCGTTGGCGAGGCACCGAGAGAGATCCTGAGTTAGCCGATTTCGATCAGGTACCCCTCACTAGTCGTGACGGCGTCAGTATTGAAGCAGTATTCGTTCGGGGCACCGGGCTCGTCGCACTGCATGAGGGCATGTTCATGGCTTCCGATGCCCCTTTGATCTCGTTCCTGGAGTCGGCAGACCAGCAGAGATTTCGCTTCCTCTTGGATGACCGCAGCATCTCGGGCTTGGTCACTCTGTCGGACATTCAAGAGCTACCAGTCTATTCAGTTCTTTTCGGGCTAGTTATCCCAGTCGAGATGCTCTTGGTGGACTGGATTCGCAAGACTTGTGGCTCGAAACAGAACGCATGGCTCGATCTTCTTGAAAAGAAACAACGAGGAATTGTGGAAAGGTATTGGAAGGACGCGAACAAGAGGAACCTGGCGATTGACCGCTTGTCTTGTGCGTCCTTTGGGCAAGAGATTCAGGCTGCGCAGGGCCTTGGATTATTCGAGGGGACCGAGACACACTATGCGCAGCTCAAGGCGCTTGAAACGCTACGGCATCAGATTTGCCATGCAGCCGAGATCGCTTTGACACCCGAACAGGCACTGACGATTCCGAATCAGGTCCGAAATGCGCATGCCATGGCGTCATGGCTGCAAGCAGAAATTCAGGATCTGTCAGCGTGACTTACAAGAAGAAGCTGGTCGAAGTCGCACTGCCCCTGGAGGCGATCAACAAGGCCGCGGTAAGGGAAAAGAGCATCCGCCACGGCCACCCGAGCACGCTTCATCTGTGGTGGGCGCGGAGACCGCTGGCAGCGGCGCGGGCGGTGATCTTCGCGCAGATGGTGGACGATCCCTCTGCTCATCCCAATCTCTTTCCCACCGAGAAGACGCAGGAAAAGGAGCGCCAGCGACTCTTCGGGATCATCGAGGATTTGGTGCAGTGGGAGAACACCACCAACGAGAACGTCCTCCAGCAGGCGCGCGACGAAATCTGGCAAAGCTGGCGGCGGGCCTGCGCGGAGAACGCGGATCACCCACGCGCGAAGGAACTGTTCGACCGGCACAAGCTGCCGGCCTTCCACGACCCGTTCGCGGGCGGCGGGGCGCTGCCGCTGGAGGCTCAGCGGCTGGGGCTGGAGGCCTACGCCAGCGACCTCAATCCGGTGGCGGTGCTGATCAACAAGGCGATGATCGAGATTCCGCCGAAGTTTGCGGGCAAGCCGCCGGTGAATCCGGAGGCGCGCAAAGATCGCAGCCTTTTCGCGCGCGAGTGGAAGGGCGCGCAGGGTCTCGCTGAGGACGTGCGGTGCTACGGCAAGTGGATGCGCGACGAGGCCGAGAGACGCATAGGGCACCTGTATCCGAAGATCGAGATTACGGCAGAAATTGCAGAGGCGCGGCCGGACCTTAAGCCTCATGTGGGCAAGAAACTCACCGTGATTGCCTGGCTCTGGGCGCGCACCGTGAAGAGCCCGAATCCGGCCTTCGCGCAGGTGGACGTGCCGCTCGCCTCGACCTTCATGCTCTCCACCAAGGCGGGCAAGGAGGCGTATGTCGAGCCGGTGATGGAGGGCGGTGGCTACCGCTTTACGGTGAAGGTGGGGAAGCCGAAGTACCTGGAGGCGGCGAAGAACGGTACCAAACTGTCGCGTGCAAACTTCTCCTGCCTGATGTCAGCCACGCCGATGTCGGGCGACTACATCAAGGCCGAAGGCAAGTCCGGGCGCATGAGTGCGCGGCTAATGGCGATCGTGGCCGAGGGCGACCGGGGGCGGGTCTACCTCGCGCCGACGCGTGAGCATGAGGCGACGGCGCTTGAGGCGAAGCCGTGGTGGAAGCCCGAGGGCGAGATTCCGAAGCGAATGACCGGAGGCAACTGCACGCCCTACGGCCTTACGTCGTGGGGCAACCTCTTCACCTCCCGCCAGCTCGTAGCGCTGACGACCTTCTCCGACCTCGTGGGCGAGGCGATGCAGCAGGTACGGCGCGACGCCCTCGCCGCCGGCCTCGCCGACGACTTGAAACCCCTCCGTGACGGCGGCACGGGGGCCACCGCCTACGCCGAGGCGATGGGGGTCTATTTGGCATTTGCCGTCGAGAAGCTGACCGAAGCCCACTCCACGATTTGCACCTGGAGTGCCGCCCCAAAGAATGAACTCGTGGTAAGCACCTTTCGCAGGCAAGCGCTGCCGATGACTTGGGACTTTGGCGAGGCAAACCCGTTTGCGGAATCCAGTGGAAGCTTCGCCAAGACCGCTGACGCGGTCGCGCGTGTTGTCATGATGTCGCTCTCAGGTGCGACTGCGGGGCATGCCTATCAGGCCGACGCGACATTGCCGGCAAGTCTCGGTAAGGCTATTTCGACTGATCCCCCTTACTACGACAACATCGGTTACGCCGACCTGTCGGACTTCTTCTACGTCTGGCTGCGCCGCTCGCTGAGGCCCGTCTTCCCCGACCTCTTCGCCACGTTGGCCGTGCCCAAGGCCGAGGAACTGGTTGCCACGCCGTACCGCCACGGCAGCAAGGAGAAGGCCGAAGCTTTTTTTCTCGAAGGCATGACGCAGGCAATGCATCGGCTCGCCGAGCAAGCGCATCCGGCTTTCCCGGTCACCGTTTACTATGCCTTCAAGCAGTCGGAGAGCGACGACGACGAAGGCACCGCAAGCACCGGCTGGGACACCTTCCTCGACGCCGTGATCCGGGCCGGTTTCGCGATCAGCGGCACTTGGCCGATGCGCACCGAACGCGGTGCGCGGTCGATCGGTATCGGCACCAACGCCCTCGCCTCCAGCATCGTCCTCGTCTGCCGCCCGCGCGGCGCGTCCGCCCCCACCGCCACGCGCCGCGAGTTCGTCACCGCGCTCAAGGCCGAGCTGCCGCAGGCGCTCGCCCATCTTCAGCGCGGCAACATCGCGCCGGTGGACCTGGCGCAGGCGGTCATCGGCCCGGGCATGGGGGTCTACACCCGGTACACGAAGGTGCTCGACGCGGAGGGCAAGCCGCTCGGCGTGCGCGAGGCTTTGGCGCTCATCAATGAGACCCTTGACGAAGCGCTTACTGAGCAGGAGGGCGACTTCGACGCGGACAGCCGCTGGGCATTGGCGTGGTTCGAGCAGTCGGGATTCGCCGAGGGTGAGTACGGCGTGGCCGAGACGCTCAGCAAGGCGAAGAACACCAGCGTAAGCGGTCTGGCCGAGGCGGGAATCCTGGAATCCCGGCGCGGTAAGGTGCGCTTGTTCAAACCCGGCGAATTGCCCGCCGACTGGGATCCTGCCACCGACACGCGCCTGAGTGCCTGGGAAACGGTCCACCAGTTGATCCGCACCCTGGAAACCGGCGGCGAGGGCGCTGCGGCAGCCCTGGTCGCGAAGCTCGGCAGCAGGGCGGAGACCGCCCGCGAACTCTGCTATCGCCTCTACACGGTCTGCGAACGCAGGAAGCGTGCCGCCGAAGCGCTCTCGTACAATGCCCTGGTGCAAAGCTGGCCGGAGATCGTGCGGCTGGCCGGCGAATCGGTCGCACGCACGGCGGCGCCGGCGCAGCAGACACTGATCTGAGGAATTGCGAGATGGGAGCCCGACTTCCCGTGGATATGTCGCCGGACAATCGCAGCCCGATCCTGCACAGGATCGACGCCTCCGATCCCGGAGCCGGGCACGATTCGCATTACGGCGACTGGGGACATTCATGAGCTTGGTTCAGGAAGCGTTGGAGTGCCTGCGCACGGCTGTGCCAGCAGGTACGAAGCTGATCGTTTTCGGATCACGGGCCCGTGGTGCGGCACGAGCGGACAGCGACCTCGATCTCCTGGTGGTGGAACCGGAAGTGCGCGATCGGTTTGCGGAAATGGCGAGAATTTCCACCTTGCTGGGCCGGCGCCTGATTCCCGCTGACGTGGTGGTGATGAGCGCCGGCGCCTACGAGCGCGAGAAGTCCGTGGCGAATACGCTCGCCTGGCGCGCCGCCAGGGAGGGACAGGTTCATGAACTCGCCGCGTGAGCACGCCCTCGCGCTGCTTGCGCGTGCGCGCGACGACCTCTACGTGGTGCGGCGCCTGTGCGGTGATCCTGACGCACCGGGCTGGGTACTCGGGTTTCACGCTCAACAGGGCGTCGAAAAGGCGCTCAAGGCAGTGCTCTCCGCGGCCGGAGTCGAATATCCGCGCACCCACAACCTCGTGATGCTTGCGGAACTGCTGCGGGGTGCCTCCTCCCCCGTGCCTCTGGATGCGGACGATCTTGGTGTTCTGGTGCCCTTCGGCGTGGCGCTGCGCTACGAGGTAGGACTCGGAGACGAGCCGCCGGTGGACGCCGACCGGCTGGAGGCTGTCGTGTCACAGGCGATCGACTGGGCCACCGGGCGTCTGGGTGAAAGCCGAGACTGAGTATGGCCGTGACCAATCATGAACGCGTCGGCAAGGCTCTGGAGCTGCTTCGCGCGGGCCTCGCTCCGGTCGTCGAGCGCGAGGTGCAGGCCGCCGCGCAGGCGGGCAGCGTGCGCATGGAGAGCATGCGGCGCTTCCAGGAGGATCCGATGCTCGCCCGCAAGCCGATCGCGGACTGGGATGCGGCCGGGCTGCTCAAGCTGATGTGGGAAACCTGGAACGAAGTCTTCGGTCGCACGCTCGGGCGTGCGGAACGCTCGCTCGTGCAGGAGCTGCGCGACTGGCGCAACAAGTGGGCGCACCAGGACCCGTTCTCGGGCGACGATACCGACCGGGCGCTCGACTCTGTGACCCGGCTGCTCACTGCCGTTTCGGCGCCCCAAGCCGACGAGGTGGGCAAGCTGAAGATGGAACTCCGCCGCCTGCAGTTCGACGAGCAGGTGCGCAGCGAAAAGCGCAAGGCGGGCGGTTCGCTGATCGAGGTGAGCGCTGCCGGGAGTCTCAAGCCCTGGCGCGAAGTCGTCACTCCCCACGCCGACGTGGCGAGCGGGCGCTACCAGCAGGCGGAATTCGCGGCCGACCTGTGGCAGGTGCACATCGGTGAGGGCACCGACGAGTACCGCAACCCCCGTGAGTTCTTCCGCCGCACCTTCCTCACCGACAGCCTCAAGCGGCTGCTGGTGAGCGGAGTGCAGCGGCTCGCCGGGAAGGGTGGCGACCCGGTGGTGCAGCTCCAGACCAACTTCGGCGGCGGCAAGACGCACTCGATGCTCGCGCTGTATCACCTGTTCTCCAGCGCGAAACCGGGCGAGCTGGCCGGCGTGGACGCGGTACTGGCCGAAGCCGGGGTGAAGAGCCTGCCGGCGGCGCGGCGCGTGGTGCTGGTGGGCAACAAGATCTCGCCGGGCAACCCCGTCACCAAGCCGGACGGCACGGTGGTGCGCACGCTCTGGGGCGAGCTGGCCTACCAGCTCGGGCAGAGCGCAGTAGGATCCAAGGAAGCGAAAAAGGCGTTTGCCCGGCTTAAGGCCGACGACGAGAAGGCCACCAGCCCCGGGGACGTGCTGCGGGAGCTGTTCGTGGAGTACGGCCCCTGCCTCGTGCTGGTCGACGAATGGGTAGCCTACGCGCGCCAGCTCCACGACCAGAGCGACCTGCCGGCCGGCAGCTTCGAGACGATGTTCACCTTCGCGCAGGCGCTGACCGAGTCGGCCAAGCTGGCGGGCAACTGCATGCTGGTGGTTTCGCTGCCCGCCTCGGACACCCAGGGATCGCCGCACGCGCGGGGCGAGGACGTGGAGGTGGGCGGCATCCGCGGGCGCGAGGCGCTCGACCGGCTGCGCAACGTGGTGGGCCGGCTGGAGTCCTCCTGGCGGCCCGCGACCGCCGAAGAGGGCTTCGAGATCGTCCGGCGCAGGCTGTTCGAGCCGATCGCGGGCGACCTCTACAAGCACCGTGACGTGACGGCACGGGCGTTCGCCGACCTGTACCGATCCCAGGGCGCGGAGTTTCCACCGGACTGCCGGGACGGCGACTACGAGAAGCGTATCCAGGCTGCCTATCCGATCCATCCGGAGATCTTCGACCGGCTCTACACCGACTGGTCGACGCTGGTGAAATTCCAGCGCACGCGCGGCGTGCTGCGGCTGATGGCGGCCGTGATCCACAGCCTGTGGGAGAAGGGCGACCGCAACCCGCTGATCCTGCCCTCCACGATCCCGATCGACGATTCGAGGGTTCAGTCCGAGCTGACGCGCTACCTCTCGGACAACTGGGCCCCGATCATCGAGAAGGACGTGGACGGTCCGAGTTCGCTGCCTTTGAAGATCGACGCGGAACAACCGAACCTCGGCAAACTCCATGCGACGCGGCGGGTGGCGCGCACCATCTACCTGGGATCGGCACCGACTACGGCTGCCGCCCACCGAGGACTGGAAGACCGTCGCGTAAAGCTGGGCTGCGTGATGCCGGGGGAATCGCCGGCCATCTTCGGCGACGCCCTGCGGCGGCTGGCGGCCACGGCAACCTACCTGTACCAGGACGGACCGCGCGTGTGGTACGCCACGCAGTCCACGGTCACCAAGCTCGCGGAGGATCGCGCCGAACAACTCCTACGCGACCCGGACAAGGTGGCCCAAGAGCTGGACGAACGGCTGCGTGCCGACCTGAAGAAGACCGGGGACTTCGCACGCGTCCACCCGCTGCCGCGCTCCGGCGCCGACGTGCCCGACGATTTCCACGCAGCGCTCGTCGTGCTGTCGTCCGAGCACCCCTACAGCCGGGAACCGGGCTGCGCTGCCGAGAAGGTCGCGCAGGCGATCCTGGAGTCGCGCGGCAACGCCCCGCGCTTGTTCCGGAATACCCTGGTCTTCTTGGCTGTCGATAAGACCCGCCTGCAGGACCTAGACGAGGCATTGCGCCGCTTCCTCGCCTGGAAGTCGATCGTCGCCGAGAAGGACACCCTGAACCTGGACCCACACCAGGTGAAACAGGCCGAAACCCAGAAGCAGGCAGCCGAAGGAGCCGTGACCGCCCGGCTGCCCGAGGCGTACCAGTGGCTCGTCGTGCCGGAGCAGGTGAAGCCGCAGGCGCCGATGACCTGGCAGGCGATCCGGCTCACCGGCAGCGAGGCCCTGGCAGTGCGGGCGAGCAGGAAACTGCGCAACGACGACCTTCTAATCATTGCCCTCGGCTCGACCATGTTGCGGAAGTACCTGGACGAGGTGCCTCTGTGGCGCGGCGAGCACGTGGCTGTGCGCCAGCTCATAGACGACTTCGCGCGCTACCTCTACCTCCCGCGGCTTGCAGGGCCCGAGGTACTGATGCAGGCAGTCCGGGACGGGGTGGCGCTGCTGACCTGGCAGTCGGACACGTTCGCCATCGCGGAGAGCTTCGACGAAACGGCTAGGCGGTATCGCGGCCTGAGAGGGGGAGAGATCGTCAACGTGCTGCCCGAGAGCGCCAGCCTGCTGGTGAAGCCGGACATCGCGCGCCGCCAGATGGACGCAGAAGCGCCGCCGGAAACGGAAGGCAAAGGCGCCGAGGGTGGAAGTGCTGTGAAGCCCAAAGGTGGCGGCGCGCCGGGACCGGAAGGTGACGGCCGGCCGCGATGCGGTGAGGCTGCGCGCGTCCTGAGGCGCTTTCACGGCAGCGTGGATCTTGACCAAGCACGTGTCGGACGTGACGCGAGCCGCATAGCCGACGAGGTAGTCGCCCATCTGACGGGACTGGTCGGCGCCCAGGTGCGCGTTACCCTGGAGATCGAGGCCCGGATTCCCTCCGGGGCGCCGGACCAGGTCGTGCGCACGGTGACCGAGAACAGCCGGACTCTCAAATTTTCGACTCAAGGCTTCGAGACGGAGTGATTATCAGCGAATCGGGAAAAGGTATTAGATCGTGCTGCTCGGCAATTAGAGACCGCCGGCCTAGCCCTCACCCATGATCGGGACCGCCTGGCGAATTCAAGCCCGGCTCACAAGAAATCGTCCAGGAGCCTACCTGGATCGAGCATCTCGATTAGTTTGAAGCAGTCGCCCGGTGCCCCCATTGCTTCAATGTGTTGTCCAAGTAAGCTCAGTTTTTCCTCTGAAGTAGCCATGATGATTATGTCCGAGAGATCGCGCGGTGATTCTGCATATGGGTTTTCGATTGACTGCGCGAATGCAGTTTCGCGGCGAATGAAGTCTGCAAGATGAAACATCTTCTCCTGTAAATTGCGTTGAGCTTCCTCGGTAGATTCGAAACTGCGTGTCCCACTCGGATAGCAATAGTCCGTAATCAGTTCTGCTAGAAGTGCCTTAAGGTCAAAGGGACCAAGACGTTTTCTAATCTTCGTGCGCTCAGAGAGCGCAAGTGCTCCCGCGAAATCGCCGTTGTCGATTCTCTGGCCTCGGATGCGCTCCCAAGCATCCGTAACCAGTTCTGAGGTGTACCATTCATGAAAGTACCTATGCGCTCGTCGGCAGGCGGCAACATAGGCCCAACCCGCTTCTGTGACGTACTGGTCATCCGGGTACTCCAGAACGATGTTTTGGTACTTGAATGCATTGCCTTTGAGGTCGTAGTCAGCATCTTCTTGGATAGTAATCTTGGTCCCGGACAATTCTGGGCCACATAATTTCCGAATCCAGGCAACGGTGAACGTGAGCGCCGCATCGTCCTGCCCAACCTCGTAGTCCCGATATGCGATGTACTCGAAAGGCATGGTCATTTTCCTTTCGGGATTTTCGTGGTAGTGGCCGGACGCCGGTCAAGCGCTTCGAAAGGGCGAGCGGTACCGCGTTGATGCTAGCTTGCTGATGCAGTCGGCGACTTGCTGCTGCACGTTCCGAGCGAGCGATTGAGGAGAGCTTGGGGTCAAATCGATGCTAAGAATGTCTTAGTATCGAGTCAAGACTGAATCGTAACTACTCACCCCTCTCGGCGTACAGCTCGCCGGAGAGAGCCATCTGAACAGCGACCAGGGGATTGCAGCCGCGGTTGGCCATGGTCTGGAGGTAGCTGGAAATGCGGCAATAGGCCTG
>JADLDQ010000350.1 GCA_020846575.1 Burkholderiales bacterium | reverse complement strand
GAATGCGGGCGGGCCGCCCGCGCTCCCAGGGCGTCCGTTCCCTTTCCATTCATTCAAGACTTCGGTTGATTGCGACCGAGGGCGGTCGCGCTCCCACCGGACTCAACTCTGCGGCTTCAGCTGGTCGAGGAGGGCGACGAACTCCGGGTGTTCCTTGAGGCCTTCGAGGTCCGGGTCCTGGGCCATCCAGTCGAAGTCCTTGTAACCGAGTTCCACCGCGCGGTTGAGTGCGCGGAGGGCGTCGGGCTTGCGCTTCAGGAGCGCCAGGCTGCAGGCGAGATTGTAGTGGGCCGTGGCGTTCTCCGGGAGGAGCCGCACCAGCTTGCGGTCCATGCGCAGGCCGTCGGCAATACGGCCGTGCTTCGTGTAGAGTCCGCCGAGGATTTCAACGACCTCGGTGTAGTCGGGCGCGCGGCGCAGCACCGACTCGAAGAACGTCATTTCGAAGGCGTGGTCCGTCGGCTTCGACATGTCGGCGGTCAGCCCCGGCGGGGACAGTGGCCCGTTTCCCGGAAGGCGTTGCAATGCGCGCTGACCTGCAGCCGCTGGCTGACCGGCGTGAGGCCGAGCTTGGACGAGACGGTGCTGCCGTACCATTCCATGAACGGCGCGCTGATCTCGAAGATCTTGTCGCAGTCGAGGCAGACCACCTGGGCCACCTGACTGGTGGCGCCGCCCGTGTTGGGCAGGTAGAATTTTTCGCCCGAGCCGATGTCCACTTCGCGCAGGAGGGCGCTTTCGGTCATGATCGGCAGGGTGCGGTAAACCGTGGCGCGCGAGACGGAATCATCCACCTTGCGGGCGTGATCCAGGAGCTGCTCGGCGGTGAAATGGTCCTTTTGGGCGAAGGCCGTGTCAAAAATCGCCAGCCGCTGATTGGTGACGCGCAGCCCCTTGCGGGTCAGGAAGTGCCGGAATTTTTCGCGGGCGGCGGTGATGCTCACAGTGAGACTGTTTGAAGCGGAGCGGGGGAGTGTCAATCCGTTCGTGGGCGGGACGGGGGCAGCGGCTCCGCAAATTCACGGAGACAGATCAGGTCCGGAAGGTTGGCCGTAAAAGGCTTAGCGCGGCGGAGCCTCATTCAAAGTGGAGGGCTGATTTTTTAACCACAAAGAACACAAGGTTTCCGTCCGGTTGGTGGAAGTCTCCCGCGCCCTTATAAGGGCCTCGCCCGCTTCATCCGCATTGGGAATTTGTGCTCTTTGTGGTTAATCCAATTCCTCGCGACTTTGGAGGAAATTGCATGTTTGCCATGCCGCGGCGGGCGCGCCGTCATCTGCGGTGATGATCGTGGGGGTCCATCCGCTCGCCGGCTTTGACAAGCTCCTGCACTACAAAGTGCCGGAGAACCTTCGTGCCGGCGTGGCCGTGGGCACCCTCGTGCGCGTGCCGGTGCTCAACACCCTGCGGCTGGGCCTGGTCGGCGAGATTGGCGTGCCGAAGGATTTCCCGCTCGAGCGCCTGAAGTCGGTGGCGCAGGTGGTCTACCCGTTCCCGGCGCTGACCCGGGACCTGCTGCAGCTCGCCCGCTGGATGGCGGGCTATTACGCGTGCCCGCTCGACAGCATCATCGAAACCATGATCCCGGCCGCGGTGCGCGGCGGGGCCGCGATCAAGCAGGAGAAACTGCTGGTCGTGGCGCAGCGGCTCGACGACGAGGCGCTGGCGGCGCTGGACAAGCGCGCCCCGCAACAGGCGCGGCTCTACCGGTTCCTCAGCCAGCAGTTCAAACCCCAGCGCAAGGCGCTCGTGCTCAAGCGGCTCGGCCTGAACGCGGCCGTGGTGAACGCCCTCGTCAAGCGCGGGGCGCTGCGCGAGGACCTCAACCGGGTCGAGCGCGAGGCCTACGCCGACGATTTCGCGCGGGGCGAACTGGTGGCGGCGCAGCCCCCGGTGCTGAACCCGGAGCAGGCCGCGGCGGTCGCGGCGACGGCGGCGGGCCTGGCGAAGGCGAAGTTCGGCGTCACCCTGCTGCATGGCGTGACGGGCTCGGGCAAGACCGAGGTGTATCTGCATGCGATCGACACCGCGCTGAAGGCCGGCGGCGGCGTGATCTTTTTGGTGCCCGAGGTGGCGCTGACGCCGCAGACTGTGGCGCGCCTGCGTTCGCGGCTCGAGGCCATCGCCCCGGGCCACCGCTGCGTGGTCTGGCACAGCCACCTCAGCGAGGGGGAGCGGCTCGACGGCTGGCTCGCGCTTGCGACCGGCGAGGCCCGTGTGGTCGTGGGGGCGCGCTCGGCGGTCTTCGCCCCGGTGCACGACCTGCGGCTGATCGTCGTGGATGAGGAGCACGAGCCCGCGTACAAGCAGGACGAGACGCCGCGCTACCACGGCCGCGATGTCGCCGTGTACCGGGCCAAACTGAACAGCGCCCTCTGCCTGCTGGGTTCCGCGACGCCTTCCCTGGAGAGCTACGCCAACGCGCAGGCCGGGCGCTACGCCCTGCAGGAACTGCGTCAGCGGGTGGACGACCGCCAGCTGCCGCACATCAACGTCGTGGACATGCGCGTGGAGATCATGCGCTCGCGCGGCCTGACGACACTCTCGCGGAAGCTGGCGGATGCGATGCAGCTGCGGTTCGAGAAGAAGGAGCAGACCATCCTGTTCATCAACCGGCGGGGCTATTCCTCCTCGATGCTGTGCACCGAGTGCGGCCACGTGGAGGAGTGCGCGCACTGCAGCATCGCGATGACCTACCACCGCACGGATGAGACCCTCCGCTGCCATCTCTGCGGGGCGCAGCGAAACGCGCCCGTCACCTGCCCCAAATGCCGCTCGCCGAAGATCCGCTGGAAGGGCCTCGGCACGCAGCGGGTCGAGGAGGCGGTGCGGCGCGTGCTCCCGCGGGCACGGATCGAGCGGATGGATACCGACACTATGTCCAAGAAGAACCGCTTCCGCGAAGTCCTCGGGCAGTTCCGCACCGGCAAGATTGATGTGCTGGTGGGGACACAGATGATCGGCAAGGGACTGGATTTCCCCAATG
>JADLDQ010000349.1 GCA_020846575.1 Burkholderiales bacterium | reverse complement strand
TCCGCAGCGAGGAGGACGAAGGCGTCGTGGTGATCTGCGATCCCCGCCTCACGAGCCGCGGTTACGGGCGCAGCATGCTCGCCTGCCTGCCGGCGATGCCGATCACGCGCGATCCCGATGAGGCGCTTGCCCGGCTCAGGCGCCAGGCGGCGGTGCTGCCGGCATGAAGCTGCTCGCGATCGATACCGCCGGCAGCGCCTCCTCGGTCGCCATCTGGCGCGACGGCGCCGTGCTCACGCGCGCGGGCGCGGCCGGCCAGCATCACAGCGAACACATGCTCGCGCTCATCGAGGCGATCATGGGCGAATCCGGCCTGACGCTCACGGACCTGGATGCGGTGGCCTGCGGTCGCGGCCCCGGCGCCTTCACCGGCGTGCGCCTGGCCGTCTGCCTCGCGCAGGGCCTGGCCTACGCCGCCGACCTGCCCGTCATCCCCGTGTCGAACCTGGAGGCCACGGCCGAGCGTGCCTGGGGCCTGGAGGCGGCGCCGCCCCGCGTGCTGGTGTGCCAGGATGCGCGCATGCACGAAGTCTATTACGCCGCCTACGAGCGCTCAGGGTCCGAGATCGCGGCCGCGGGTCCCGAGGCCGTCGGCCGCCCCGAGTCGGTTACGCTGCCTGCCGCCTGGGATGACGCCGGAACTGCGTGGGGGGTGGGCACCGGCTTCGATGCCTACCCGATGCTGACACAGCGACTGCAGGGGCGTCTCGGGCATCTCCTATCGCTGGAGTCGCGCGCCGAGGACGTCGCGCGTGTCGCCGCCCGCCTTGGGCTGGTGCATGCCGTGAGCGCGGAGCAGGCCGCGCCGATCTACCTGCGCGACGACGTCGTGGCGGCGCCCCGGAGATCGCCGGAACGGTGAGCGGCCGGCGCGCGAAGGCGCTGTCACAATCCCGTCATGCGACTAACCTATTGTGCGACTGGGCGAAAGTGGCGCGAGACGGATGGCTGCCAGACAGATACTGGTCGTCGAGGACGAGCGGCCGATACGCGACATGATCGCGTTCGGACTGCGGCGCGCCGGCTTCGAGGTGCGCGAGGCCGCGGACGCGCGCGCGGCGCGCGCGGCGCTCGCCGACCGCCGCCCGGAGCTGCTGGTGGTCGACTGGATGCTGCCCGACACGAGCGGACTGGAGTTCACGCGCGCGCTGAAGCGCGAGCGCGATACCCGCGATCTGCCGGTCATCATGCTGACCGCGCGCGCCGAAGAGGCCGACAAGGTGGCCGGGCTCGAGGGCGGCGCCGACGACTATCTCACCAAGCCCTTCAGTCTCCGCGAGCTCGTCGCGCGCATCAACGCCGTACTGCGCCGGGCCGAGGGCGGCGCCGAGGGCGAATCGCTGACGGCGGACGGACTCGAGATCGACCGCGCGGCGCACCGCGTCAGCGCCCGCGGCCGCGCCATTGCGCTCGGGCCCACCGAGTACCGCCTGCTCGAGTTCTTCATGACGCACCCGGACCGGGTCTACAGCCGCGAGCAGCTGCTCGACCGCGTCTGGGGCGGCAACGTCTACGTCGAGGAGCGCACGATCGACGTCCACATCCGCCGCCTGCGCAAGGCGCTGGAGGAGCACGGCTGCGATCACTTCGTGCAGACGGTGCGCGGTACGGGCTACCGCTTCTCCACGCGCGTCGAGGGCGGATGAGCATTCTGGACTGGCTGTGGCTCGCGGTGCGCGTGCTAGCGGGCGCGGGGCTGGGCCTGCTCGCCGGGCTGCTGATTGGCCGACCGTGGTTCGGCGTCGCGCTGGTGCTGGGGCTGCAGCTCGCGTGGCAGCTTGCGCGGCTGAGCCGGGTCGTGCACTGGCTGCGGCGGGATCGGCCCGAGCCCGCGCCGGACTTCGGCGGCCTGTGGGGCGAACTGGTGACGCTGATCGTGCGCCTGCATCGGCGCCGGCAGTATCACAAGTCGCGGCTGCTGCGACTGCTGCGCGAGCTCAGGCGCTCCACCGCGGCGATGCCCGATGGCGTGGTCGTATTGAATCCCGGGGCGGAGATCCTGTGGTTCAACCGCACCGCCGGGAGGCTGCTGGGCCTGCGCGGCAAGACCGACGTGGGGTTCCGCGTGGAGAACCTCGTGCGGCATCCGGAATTCGTTCGCTACCTGCGCGGCGGGAACTACGCGGCGCCGGTTGTGTTCCGCCCCGCGGCTGCGAGCGAGCGCTACCTCGCGATCCAGGTGGTGCCGTACGGCACCGGCCAGCGGCTGATGCTGGTGCGTGACGTCACGCGCGAGGTGCGGCTGGAGGCGCTGCGCAAGGATTTCGTCGCCAACGCCTCGCACGAGCTGCGCTCGCCACTCACGGTGATCTCCGGCTACCTCGAGACGCTGGCGGAGGATCCGGCGCTCGGTGCGGGGCACGCCGAGCCGGTGCAGGAGATGCGCCGGCAGGCCGAGCGCATGAACCTCATCGTGCGGGACCTGCTCGAGCTGTCGCGGCTCGAGTCCTCCGAGCGCGAGATCGAGGGAGCGCGGATGGACGTCGCGGCACTCATCGCCCAGCTGCGCCGGGACGTCGCGGCCCGGCCGGAGCCGCGTCCGAGCGTGGATGTGGTGCTCGAATCCGGGGCCGACCTGCAGGGCGACGAGGACCAGATTCATTCGGCTTTCCGCAACGTGCTGGACAACGCCCTCAAGTACACGCCGCCGGAGGGCCGCGTCCGCATGCGCTGGTGGCAGGACGCGGCCGGCGGGCATTTCGCGGTCAGCGACACCGGTATCGGCATCGCCCCGGAGCACATCCCGCGGTTGACCGAGCGCTTCTACCGCGTCGATCCGGGGCGCAGCCGTGAGACGGGCGGTTCCGGGCTCGGGCTGGCGATCGTCAAGCACGTGCTGCAGCGCCACGGCGGCTGGCTCGAGATCCAGAGCGTCGAGGGGCAGGGTAGCACCTTCACCTGCCACTTCCCGCCGCCGCGGCTGGTCGCTTCGCCACCCGCCACCGCAGCGCCGGGAGAGGCGGCGGGAACCGTCTCACAACCGCGCCGTCTCACTGCGATATAGTGTGATTCATGGAAGCCGCCGATCTCACGCACCACACCTCCCGCCGCTTCAACGAGGATCTCGAGCGCGTCCGCACCAAGGTGCTGGCCATGGGTGGCTTCGTCGAGGAGCAGCTCGGGCGCGCGCTCACGGCGCTGGTCGACGGCGACAGCGCGCTCGGCCAGTCGGTTGCGCTGGAGGATTACAAGGTCAACGGCATGGAGGTCTCGATCGACGAGGAGTGCAGCCGCATTCTCGCGACCCGGGCGCCGACCGCCGGCGATCTGCGCATGATCGTCGCCACCATCAAGACGATCACCGATCTCGAGCGCATCGGCGATGAGATCGAGAAGGTCGCGCTGATCGCCGCGAGCCTGGCGACGGTGGAGCGTCCGACCGACCGCTACCGCGAGGTGAAGCACCTTGGCCGCGCCGTGCAGGGGATGGTGCACGAGACGCTCGACGCCTTCGCGCGCCT
>JADLDQ010000348.1 GCA_020846575.1 Burkholderiales bacterium | reverse complement strand
GCGCCGCTCGCGCTCGCCCGCGAGGGACTCAGCGCAGCAGCTTCGAGCCGAAGAAAAGCTCCGGCAGCGCGCGCACCAGCGGCAGCGAGGCCTCGGCGGCGAAGTCCTCCAGGCGCAGCTCCGGGTTCCTCGGGCGAATGCGCTCGAACGCGGCGCGCGCCGCGGCGTCGGCCGGCGGCGGGATGGTGGCGTCGATCAGCATCTTCGAGCCCAGTCGCTGCCACAGCGCCGTGCCCGGCGCGCCCACCTCGGGCAGGCTCGCGTCCATGGCGTGGTTGTGGGTGGAGGGGATGACCACCACGTCCTCGCTCGGGTTGACGCGGGTGGCGAGCGCCCACAGCAGTTCCGAGTGGTTGAAGATGTCCACGTCGGCGTCCACCGCGATGGCGACCTTCGGGTGCTGGTACTCCGAGGAGAGCGCCGCCATCAGCAGGTTCTTCGCCTCGCCGTGGAAGCGCTGGGTCATCTGCACGACGATGCCGAACACGCCCGGCAGCATCCCCACGTTGTGCAGGTTCGGCCCGCCGCCCACGTCCCTGAGCCTGCGCATGATGGTGGCGCTCATGGGCAGCTTGTGGAACACGCAACCCTCCATCTCCGAGCCGTTCTGCAGATTCTTGAAGATGGCGTCGCGGCGCCGGGTGAGGCAGCGGTACTGCACGATGGGGTTCCTGCCGGTGCCGGTGACGTAGTAGTCCTGGAACTCCGAGAACGGGCCCTCCTCCTCCCGAATGTGCGGCGGGATCTCGCCTTCCAGCACCAGTTCCGCGTCCGCCGGCACCTCCAGGTCCACCGTCTCGCACTTCACCAGCGGCACCGGTTCGCCGAGGAAGCCGCCGGCGATCTCGAACTCGTCGTCGCCGTAGGCGGCGGTGGTGGCGGCCGCGACGTAGTAGAGCGGGTGGTGGCCGATGAAGATCGCCACCGGCATGGGCTGGTTGCGCTCCTGGTACTTGAGGTAGTTCTTCCAGGAGTGGCGCGGGTAGAGCAGGATCCCGGTCTTGTCCGCGCCCTTCACCTGCAGGCGGTGGAAGCTCACGTTGCGCTGGCCGGTGTCCGGGTCCCGGGTCACCACCAGGCCCGAGCCGATCACCGGGCCGCCGTCGCGTTGCCCCGCGACGTGCACCGGCAGCTCGCGCAGGTCGAACTCCCCGCGCGAGAACTTCACCTCTTTCACCGGCCCGCTGCCGGCCATCACCGGCGCGATGCGCGTGCCGAGCTTCGCCGCGACGTGCGGCACCAGTCGTTCCTCCGGCACCCCGAAGGCGAGCGCGGCCTGGCGCAGGTTCGCCGGCGCCTGGCCGAGCGAGCGCCAGGCGTGCGGCAGCTTCTCGAAGAACAGTGCCTTCTCCCTGCACTGGTACATGAGGGCGCCCATCTGGGTGAGCGGGTCCACGGGCTTGTCGATGCGCACGAGTTCGCCCGCGGCCTCCAGTTCGGCGATCCAGGTGCGCATGTCCCGGCGACCCGCGCCGGTTGCGGTGGCAGCGTTCATGTTGGTTTCCTCTGGTGTGCTGGACTTGCGGCGCGGCGTCCTCAACCGCGCGCCGCAGAATGAATATACTCCGCACGCCGCGCCGTCTGCTCGCGAATCCCCGATTTCCGGCGCGGCGCACGCCTGGAGCCGCATGCCGATGACCCGACCGCTGTCGCTCGCCGCGCTCACGGTGCTGGAGCTCTCGCCGCCGGAGATGGTCTCGTGCGCCGCGCAGGCCGGCTACAGCCACGTCGGGCTGCGGCTCGTGCCGGTGATGCCCTGCGACAGCGTCCCGGCGCTGCTCGGCGAGGCGCCGCTGCGACGCGAGGTGCTGGCCCGGCTCGCCGATACCGGCGTGCAGGTGCTCGACGTCGAGTTCCTGCGCATCGGCCGGCACACGCGCGCCGCCGACGTTCTGCCGGTGCTGGAGGCGGGCGCGGAGCTGGGCGCGCGGCACGTGCTGTGCGCCGGCAACGACAGCGAAGAGACGCGGCTCGCCGAGCGCCTGGCCGAGGTCTGCGACGCGGCCGCGCCTCTGGGCCTCACGATCAACCTGGAGCCGATCCCGATCGCCGGCGTGGTGGACGTGCACACGCTCGCGCAGGCGCGCCGGGTGCTCGCGCTCGCGGGCAGGTCGAACAGCGGCGTGGTGGTGGACCCGATCCACTTCGACCGCGCGGGCGAGCGCCTCGAGGACCTCGCCGTCTTCCCGCGCCAGTGGCTGCACTACCTGCAGTTCTGCGACGCGCCGGCCGAGCGGCCGGCGCGCACCGAGGATCTCCTGCACCAGGCGCGCTACCAGCGCCGCATCCCCGGCGAAGGGGGCCTGGACCTCGCGGGCATCCTGCGCGCACTGCCGGCCGGGCTGCCGGTCTCGGTCGAGGCGCCGCTCGCGGACCTGCAGCAGCGGGTGAGCGCGGTGGAGCGTGCGCGCCGGCTGGCGCGGGCGACCCGCGCGCTGCTCGCGCGGGTCGATCCGCCCGGCGGCGCGCCGGCCTGAGGAAGCGCTCGGGTGGCGGAGCGGACCGGCATGCGCGAGATCATCTTCCTGCTCGCACTGGGCAGCGCCAGCGGCGGTATGTCGCTGCGCATCGTCGAGCCCATGCTGCCGCGCCTGGCGGCGGACTTCGGCACCAGCGTCTCGGCGGCGGCGGTGGTGATCACCGCGTTCGCGATCGGGTACGCGCTCGGGCAGGCCCTGCACGGCCCCCTCGGCGACCGGATCGGGAAGCTCAGAGTGGTGACCGTCGCGCTCGCGGGCGGGGCCGCCTGCACCATGGCGAGCGCCCTGGCCGGGGGCGTGGCTTCGCTCGTGGCGCTGCGCCTGCTCACCGCCTTGTTCGTATCGGCTTCCACGACGCTGGGGGTGGCCTACATCGGCGACAGCGTGCCGATCGGCGAACGCCAGCCGGTGGTGGCGCGCTTCATCGCCGGCACCATCATCGGCCAGGCGCTCGGCCCCCTGCTGGGCGGCGTGTTCACCGACCTGTTCGGCTGGAAGGGGGCGTTCCTCGCGGTGGGCGGGCTGTTCGCCGTGGTGCCGCTGCTGTGGTTCGTTCGCACCGCGCGCCTGTGGGCGGGCGAGCGCCGCGCGCCGGCGAGCGGCGCTCTGTTCAGCGCCTACCTGCCGCTCGCGAAAATCCCGAGGGTGCGCTACGTCTGCGCCGCGGCCTTCGCGGACGCCTTCCTGTTCTTCGGCGCCTACTCGTTCCTCGGGGCGTTCTTCAAGGAGCGCTTCGACCTCTCGTACAGCGCGGTCGGCGCGATCCTGAGCGGCTTCGGCGTCGGGGGGATCCTCTACATCCTCGCGGTGCGGCCGCTGCTGCGCGTGCTCGGCCAGGGTTGGATGGCCGCGGTGGGCGGCATGGTCTGCTTCGGGTTCTACGTGCTGATCGCGACGGCACCGCTCGCCGGGTTCGCCTTCGCGTGCACCGTCGTCCTGGGGTTCTCCTTTTTCATGCTGCACAACACCGTGCAGGTGAAGGCGACCGAGATGGCGCCGCAGGCGCGCGGGGCGGGCGTGGCGGCGTTCGCCTCGCTGTGGTCGCTCGGCCAGGCGCTCGGCGTGGCGGTGATGGGCGCCTCGATCGCGCACTTCGACTACAGCGCGTCCATCGCCGCCTTCGGGCTGGGCTTCGCCATCCTGGGACTGTGGATGCGCATGCGCCTGGACCGGCTCTGAGCGGGGCGCGAACCATGAACCGGCCAAGCGCCGCAACGACCCGGCTGCCGGCGATTTTTCTCGCCGCGATGTTCGCCGCGGCGAAACCGGCGCTCGCGATCGAGGACCGTGCCGACATCGAGCCGAGCGAGCGAAGCGGCGCGGCCGTCGACTACAAGTTCACCCCGACCGCGTACTTCGTGCGCGGAGAACCCGCCGCCCTCGACCTCAACCTGCGCGGCACGACCGGCCCCCACACCGCCTGGGCGGGTTTCTACCGTCGCGGCGGAGAGTTCCAGCAGGCGCGGCTGGGGTACGAGCGCCAGTTCGAGCTGCCCTTCGGGCGCTTGATCGCCTCGGCGCAGTACGCGACCAGGGGATTCTGGGGCGGCGCGGCGACGCTGGAGGCGGGGCGGGAGCTGTTCGGCCTCATCGGCTGGGGCCGCACCAACCTCAAGCCCTACTACAACCTCAACTTCGATCCCAACGACTCGGTGCTGCTGGGGGCCGGCCTGCGGCTGCCGCGCGATACCGTCCTCACCCTGTTCCAGGTGCGCGACGATCGCAGCGCGAGCGCGCAGCGCATCACCCACTTCGTGTTCCGCACCCGCGCCGCGCGCACGACGCGCTGGACGCTGGACCTGTTCCACAAGTCCGGCTGGACCGCGGAGGACGACCCGGTTGCGCTGCGCGCCAGCGGCGCGGCCCTCACCTTCGACTACGAGCGCTACTTCGCGCGCATCGCCTGGGACCCCAGGGTGAACTTCACCTCGAGCAACATGCTGCGCATCGCCGCGGGCCTGCGCTTCTGATTCCCGGCGCCGCGTCATTCGGGCCGCACGCCCGTCCCCTGCATGATCCTCGCCCAGTTCTCGCGCTGGCGCCGCAGGAAAGCGGCGATCTCCTGCGGCGTGCCGGCGCCGGTGTCGATGGTCAGGCCCTGCGAGTGCAGCCTGCGCACGTACTCGGGTTCCCTGACGATGGGGGCGATGGCGGCGTTCAGTCTGCGCACGACCTCGCCCGGCGTGGCCGCCGGCGCCGCGAGGATACCCAGACCCGTGACCTCGAAACCGGGCAGGGTCTCGGCGACGGTGGGCACCTCGGGCAGCGGCGGGAAGCGCGCGCGGTTTCCCACCGCGAGGATGCGCAGCTTCCCCGTGCGGTGCAGCGGTTCCAGGACGTTGACCGAGTAGAACAGGAGCTGCGTCGTGCCCGCCACCACGTCCTGCATCATCTGCGACAGCGCGTTGTAGGCAATGGCGGTCATCTCGGTGCCTGCGACCTTGTTGAACCACTGCCCGAACAACGGGATCACGCCCACCCGCTGAGTGCCGTAGGAGAGCTTGCCGGGCTGCGCTTTCGCCAGCGCGACGAGCTCGCCCACGCTCTTTGCCGGCAGCGCCGGGTGCACGCCGATGGCGAAGGCGCTGGAGTCGTACAGGATGGCCACCGGCGCGAAGGACCGGTCCGGATCGTAGGGCAGGGACTTGTACAGGTAGCGGTCGCTCGCCCATACCCCGACACCCGCGAAGTAGGTGGTGTAGCCGTCCGGGGCCGCGCGCGCGGCGGCGCCCGAGGCGATCAGGCCGCCGCCGCCGGTGAGGTTCTCGACGTAGAACGCTCTCTCGAAGCGCCTGGCGAGGCGCTCGGCCACCATTCTCGCCACGAGGTCGGGCGTGGATCCGACCGCGGTGGAGACGATGACCCGCACCGCTCGCTCGGGCCATTCCTGCGCCGCCGCCGTCGCCGCCAGGGCGAGGAGCGCCGCGCAGGCGAGCAGGCGGGACGGCCCTGGCGCGCGCATCGCAGCGAACGGCCGCATCACCTCACCCTCGTGTGCGCGAGGATGCGGTCCGTGTATTCGCTGCGCAGGCGCTCGCGCAGGATCTTGCCGCTCTCGTTGCGCGGTATGCCGGGCACCGAAACCATGATCGAGGGCATGCGGGTGCTGTCGATGCGCTCGTCGCAGAACCGGCGCAGCGCCTCCCAGTCCGGGCTGCGCCGCAGCACCACGAAGGCCACCGGAAACTCCCCGGCGAGCCGTTCGGGAATACCGGCCACGGCCGCGTCGGCCACGTCGGGATGCGCGAGCAGGATCGCCTCGATCTCGGAGGGCATGATCTTCAGGCCGCTGAAATTGATGACCTCGTCGGCGCGCCCCGCGAGGCGCACCACGCCTTGCGCGTCGATCGAACCGAGGTCGCCGGGATAGAACCAGCCGTCGCGGAAGTGCAGCGCGCTCGCCTCCGGGTTGTCCACGTACGCGCTTGGCGCCCAGGGGGCGCGAAAGCGCAGGCGGCCGGTCTCGCCCGGCGGCAGCGCCCGGTCCTGTTGGTCCACCACCTGTCCCTCGACGAAAGGCGGCGCCCGGCCGACCTTGCCGCGCTCGTCGGGTTCGTCCTGCGGGGCGAGGTGCGCCATCACGCCGGTCTCGTTGCTCGCGTACATCACGTGCACGTTGGGCGTGATGCGCTGCCGGCAGGCGCGGATGTCGGCCTCGGAGATGAAGGCGCCGCCGATATTGATGCCGCGTAGCGGCAGCGGTCCCAGACCCTCGGGTGTGTCGCTCGCCAGCAGCCGCCGCATCTGCATCGGCGAGGCGGACACGTAGCTCACGCCGAAATCGCGCACCAGGGCCGCCAGTCCCGCGAGGGACTCGGGAAAATCGGCGTTCACGAAGGCGCCGCCGATGGCGAGCATCCGGCACAGGTAGCGCACTCCGACGCGCGACGGCCACGGCGAGGGCGCGAGCTTGCGGTCGCATGCTTCCAGCCCCACGTCCAGCGTGGTGGCGACCCGCGAGGCGAGGAACTGCCGCTGGGTCGCAAGACAGATCTTGGGCATGCCGGTGGTGCCCGAGGTGAAGGCGTAGAGGAGCGGCCGCTCGGGATCGTCGCCGCGCGGGGCGCCGGCATCGCCCGCACGTGCTGGCGCGGCGTCGAACTCGGTGGAATCGATCGGGGACGCGCCCGGCGGCGCGCCCGCGCCCGTCGTGCCCGCACCTGGCGCGAGTGCGCCCGTCGTGCCCGCACCTGGCGCGAGTGCGCCCGGCGCACCTGCACCCGGCGCGATGAACCAGCGGGCCCCGAGCTGCGACATCATGCGCTGCCGGTTCAGCTCGCGCATGTCCGGGGACAGCGGCAGGACGATGGCGCCCAGCCACGCGAGGCCGTAGAGGAGCGGCAGATCCCGGAGGGGATCGCCCTCGCTGGAATCCATGGCGAGCGCGGCGCAGTCCCCGGCGCGCACCCCCGATCGGTAGAGCCGGGCCGCCGCCGACTCGACGCGGCGCCAGAGCTCGCCGTAGCCGATTTCGCAAGCGGGGCCGACGACGGCCGGGGCCTCGGGTCGGCCCTGGGCGAACTGCTCCAGCACCGCGACCACGCTGCGGCCCGCCTGCATGGGGTTCAGAAGAGCTTGCGTCATGGGCACGCGTATCCTATCCGGCGCACGCGCAGCAGGCCGATATTCCCGGCGGGGCGCTACTCGAACCTGATCCCGGCCGCCTTGACCGCGGCGGCGTAGCGCTGCAGCTCGCCCTTGACCGATTGCACGTATTCGTCGGTCCCGTTCTCCAGCAGCACCATGCCGATGGCGGACATGCGCGCGGCGATGTCCTGCTCGCGCAGGGCCCTGGCGACCGCGCCCTGCAGCGTCGCGACGATGGGGCGCGGCACGCCGGCCGCTGCCTGCAATCCGATGGTGGAGGCGACGTCGAAGCCCTTCAGCCCCTGCTGGTCGAGCGTCGGGATGTCCGGCACGGAGGGCGAGCGCTGCGCGAGGCTGATGCCGAAGGTCTTGAGCTTGCCGGAGCGGATCGCCTGGAGGACGTTCGGGATGCCGGAGAAGCCGGCCTGCACCTCGCCTGCCATGATCGCGGCGACCAGCGGCGCCCCGCCCTTGTAGGGAACGTGCAGCATCTTCGTGCCCGACGCGAGCTCGAACAGGGCGAGCGTGAGGTGGTGGATCGAGCCCACACCCGCCGAGCCGAAGTTCACCTTGCCCGGCTGTGCCTTCGCCAGGGCGATGAATTCCTGCAGCGCGCCGGCCGGCACGCCGGGATGCGCCACCAAGAGCGTCGGCACCGCGGCGAGAGCGGTGATGAGCGTGAAATCCTTGAGCGGGTGATACGGCAGTTTCGGGTTCATGGCGACGCCGATCGCCATGGCGCCCGAATCGCCCAGGAACAGGGTGTAGCCGTCGGGCGCCGATTTCGAGATTCCGATGGCCGCCGCGATGCCCCCCGAACCCGGTTGATTGTCCACCACGAAGCTCGCGCCCAGCGCCGGAGAGAGCTTCTGCGCCATCAGCCGCGCGAGCACGTCCGGGTTGCCGCCGGGGGCGGCCGGGACGACGAGCCGAACCGGCTTGGACGGATAAGTGCCCTGCGCGAATGCGGCGCAGGCGCACGCCCAGAGCAGGCAAGCGAGCGCCAGACAGCGGGTTCCCATCGACCCTCCCATGCGATCGGATGAATGGCGGTCGCGGGGCGCGGTCAAGCCCAGATCTCCTGCGACAGCCCCACGATCAGTTCCAGCTTGCGCCACTGCGCCTCCTCGGTGAGGGTGTTGCCTTCCTCGGTCGAAGCGAAGCCGCACTGCCCGGACAGGCACAGCTGCTCGAGCGGGATGTACCGTGTCGCCTCGTCGATCCGGCGCCGGATGGCGTCGCGGGACTCGAGTTGACCGCTCTTGGTCGTCACCAGTCCGAGCACCACCACCCGGTCCTTCGGGACGTGACGCAGCGGCTCGAAGCCGCCGGCCCGCTCGCTGTCGTATTCCATGAAGTAGCCGTGCACCTTGATGCGCTCGAACAGCACCTCGGCGACGGGCTCGTAGCCGCCCGTCCCCTGGAACGTCGATCGGTAGTTGCCGCGGCAAAGGTGCATGGCGAGCGTCATCCCGGGCGGTGCGCCGGAAGCCGCCGCGTTGATCAGGTCGGCATAGATCTCCGCCATGCGTTTCGGGTCGTCGCCGCGCGCCCTGGCCGCCTGCGCGTAGTTCTCGTCGCACAGCATCGCGATGAACACCTCGTCGAACTGAAGGTAGCGGCAGCCGGCTTCGGCGAATGCGTGTACGGCGCGGCGGTAGGCCTCGCCGAGATCCGCCCAGAGCGCGTCGAGATCGGGGTAGACGCTCTCGGGCACCGCCTGCCGCCCGGTGCGGCCGTACAGGGCCGAAGGCGCGGGGATGCTCATCTTCGCGGTTCGCCCGGTGCAAGCCTGCAGGAAGCGGAAGTGCTCGATCATCGGGTGGCCGCTGAAACCCAGCTTGCCGGTCACGCGCGCGCCTTCGGCGCGGGTCTGCATCCCCGAGAACGCGACGCCCTGTCCCATGGCGTAGCGCTCGACGCCGTCCAGACCCCACAGGAAGTCCAGGTGCCACCACGAGCGGCGGAACTCGCCGTCGGTGATCGAGCGCAGCCCCGCTTGCTCCTGCCTGCGCACGACGCGTTCGATCTCGCGATCCTCGACCGCCTTCAGCCCGCCGGCCGAGAGCGCGCCATGCTCACGCCGTGCGCGCGCTTCCTGGATGGCAGGCGGCCGAAGCAGGCTGCCGACGTGGTCGGCGCGGAAGGGCGGCGTGGTGCGCTGCATGGATGTCTCCCGGTTTCCACCAGGGTATTGCCGGGCCGTCAGTTCGGGCAGAATGTAGCGCAACCGGGAGTCCGGCGCTCGCGAACACCGTGCACACGCGCGCCCCGTCACGATTCGAAGGAGGAAACCGCCATGTACCGCACCAGCGCCGCATCGATCGTCCTGCTCGCGTGCCTGGGCGCCGCCCCCGCCGGCGCCCAGGACTATCCGTCCCGGCCCATCCGCCTGCTGGTGCCGCTCGGCGCCGGGGGGCTGGGCGACACGTTCGCGCGCACGCTCTCGCAGCACCTGTCGCCGCGCCTCGGGCAGCCGCTGCTGGTGGAGAACCGGCCCGGCGCGAACCAGACGATCGCGCTCGACCTGACCGCCAAGGCCGCCCCCGACGGCCACACGCTGTTGCAGAGCACGCAGGCCGGGCTGGTGTTCGCGACCGCGATGCGCAAGAACCTGCCCTACGACCCGCTCAAGGACTTCTCCCAGATCGGGCTGCTGTTTACCACACCCTTCTACCTGCTCGCGCACCCCTCGGTGCCCGCGCGCAACGTCCAGGAACTGGTGGCCCACGTCAAGGCGAACCCGCGCAAACTCAATTTCGCCTCCATCGGCGTGGGCAGCGGCCACCACCTCTCCATGGAGTTCCTGATGATGAGGACCGGCATGGAGATGGTGCACGTGCCCTACAAGGGTTCCGACCAGGCGATGCCCGACATCTATTCCGGCCGGGTGCAGGTGATGTTCCAGGGTCCGAACTCGAGCCTGCCGGCGATCCGCTCGGGGAAGCTGCGCGGCCTCGGTATCGCGGCGCGTGAGCGCAACCGCTCGGTGCCGGAGGTGCCGACCATCGCCGAGCAGGGCGTAGCGGGCTTTTACATGGACACCTGGTTCGGCCTGACCGGCCCGGCAGGGCTGCCGCGGGACATCGTTACCCGTCTCAACGCGGAGTCGAACCAGTTCCTCCGGCTGCCGGCGGTCATCGAGAAATTCGCCGCGAGTTTCCTGGAGTATCTCCCGAGCACGCCGGAACAGATGGCGCAGCGGGTGCGCGACGAGATCCCGCTGTGGGTGAAGGTCGTGCAGCAGGCCAAGATCGAGATCGAATGACCGCGCCAGTCCACTCTACTAGCCGCACAGGAGGTGTTCCATGGAAAAGCGATTCATCGAAGGCACCTGGGAGAAGGCCCGCGCATTCTCGCCAGCGGTGCTCACCACGGGCGGACGGCTGGTGTTCGTCGCCGGCCACGGCGCGTTCCAGGACGAGAACGGCCGCTCGCTCGCGGGCGACTTCGAAGCGCAGACGCGCCAGACCTTCCGCAACCTGGAGGCGACGCTCGCGCGCGCCGGCGCGACGCT
>JADLDQ010000347.1 GCA_020846575.1 Burkholderiales bacterium | reverse complement strand
TGCGGGAGCCCCCGCGCCTGTGTTTCATCTTTCCTGCTCCTGTGGCATGAAGCGCTGGCGCGCCCCGGCATGCATCGATCTCCGGTCGCACCCAGGCGCAATGATATCGTCAGGTGTGAAACGGGTTGAATCCCCGGCGGCGCGTGCTGTCCAAGCGTAATCCGCGGTCCACCCGGCTGTTCCCTGCGGCCGGGCTCCCGTCGCGGCGCACCGGCGGGGGGACGCTGCAGCCTCTATTTTGCTACGGGCGGCGCAGGCTGCGCAGTCCCTGATAGGCTTGAAGCCCGTGTCCATCGATTGGTGACCATGGAAAAGCGCACACAGTTCAACATCTGGTACGCGATCATCGCCCTGCTGGGCGTGTTGTGGCTGCGCGATGTCTGGGTGACCGCGAGCAAGGTGGAGACCATCCCGTACAGCGAATTCCAGCATCACCTCCGCGACGGCCGCATCGCCGATATCGCCATCGGCACCAACGTGATCTACGGTACCTACCGGCAGCCGATCGAGGGCCGAACCCGCTTCGTCACCACCCGGGTCGATCCGGAGCTGGCGAAGGATCTGGAGAAATACGACGTGACCTTCAAGGGCGAGGTCGAATCGACCTTCCTGCGCGACATCCTGTCCTGGATCCTGCCGGCGCTCGTCTTTTTCGGCGTGTGGATGTTCATCGCCAAGCGCTTCGCCCAGCAGGGCGGCCTGGGCGGGGGCTTCATGTCCATCGGCAAGAGCAAGGCCCGCGTGTACATGGAAACCGACACCAAGGTGAGCTTCGAGGACGTGGCAGGCGTGGACGAGGCGAAGGAGGAACTGCGCGAGGTGGTCGGGTTCCTCAAGGATCCCGCGAGCCACACGCGCCTGGGGGGCCGCATTCCCAAGGGCGTGCTCCTGGTCGGACCGCCCGGCACCGGCAAGACCTTGCTCGCGCGCGCCGTGGCGGGCGAGGCGGGGGTGCCGTTCTTCTCGATCAACGGCTCGGAGTTCGTCGAGATGTTCGTCGGCGTCGGCGCGGCGCGGGTGCGCGACCTGTTCGAGCAGGCGCGCCAGCGCTCGCCGGCGATCATCTTCATCGACGAGCTGGATGCGCTGGGGCGCGCGCGCGGCGCCTACCCGATGGGCGGACACGACGAGAAGGAGCAGACGCTGAACCAGCTGCTGGTGGAGATGGATGGTTTCGACGCGAGCGCCGGCCTCATCCTGCTCGCGGCGACCAACCGGCCCGAGATACTCGACCCGGCGCTGTTGCGCGCCGGGCGCTTCGACCGCCAGGTGCTGGTGGATCGGCCCGACAAGCTCGGGCGCGCGCAGATCCTGCGGGTGCACCTGAAGAAGGTGAGCCTCGCCGCGGACGCCGACCCCGAGCGCATCGCGGCGCTCGCGCCGGGGTTCACCGGCGCGGACCTGGCCAATCTGGTGAACGAGGCCGCGCTGCACGCCACGCGCAAGGGCGCCGCAGCCGTGTCGATGGACGATTTCACCGCCGCGGTGGAGCGCATCGTCGCGGGACTGGAGAAGAAGAACCGCCTGCTCAACCCGTTCGAGCGCAGGACCGTCGCCTGCCACGAGATGGGCCACGCACTGGTGGCGATGTCGCTGCCCGGCAGCGACCCGGTGCACAAGATCTCCATCATCCCGCGCGGGATCGGCGCGCTGGGCTACACCATCCAGCGGCCCACCGAGGACCGCTTCCTGATGACGCGCGCGGAGCTGGAGAACAAGATGGCGGTGCTGCTTGGAGGACGCGCGGCCGAGGAGCTGGTGTTCGGGCATCTCTCGACCGGCGCGGCCGACGACCTCGCCAAGGTCACGGACATCGCGCGCAACATGGTGATGCGCTTCGGCATGGACGCGCGTCTGGGGCACGTCGCCTACGAGGGCGAGCGCTCGGCGTATCTCGCCGGCGCGCCAGCGTTCGAGGAGCGGCGCTACAGCGAGGAAACCGCGCGCGAGATCGACCGCGCGGTGCGCGAGACGGTGGACGCGGCTTTCCAGCGCGCGAGCGGGATTCTCGCCGAGCGGCGCTCGACGCTCGAGGAGGGCGCGCGACGGCTGCTGGAGAAGGAGACGCTGGTCGAGGAAGACCTGGCGGCGCTCGCGGGCGTGCGGCCCGCGGCGAGCGCTCCTGCGGCCTGAAGCCGCGGCAGCGCGCTCAGCGCGGCTCACGCGGCGCTCGAACAAGGCAGGCCATGCCGGGGCGCTGGGAACACTACGAGCACGAGGCCGACATCGGCGTGCGCGGCCGCGGCGCGAGCATGGCTGCGGCCTTCGAGCAGGCGGCACTCGCGCTCACCGCGGTGATAGCCGACACCGGCGCGGTCCGGGCGCGCGAGGCGGTCCCGATCCAGGCGCAGGCGCCCGACGACGAACTGCTCCTCGCCGAGTGGCTGAACGCCGTCGTCTACGAGATGGCCACCCGCCGGATGCTGTTCTCCCGCTTCGAGGTCCGCATCGACGCCGGCCGCCTCGCGGGCACCGCCTGGGGTGAGGGCATCGACCCCGCCCGCCATCATCCGGCGGTGGAGGTGAAGGGCGCGACCTACACCACGCTGCGGGTCGCGCGCGAGGGCCAAGGCTGGATCGCGCAAACGGTGGTGGACGTGTAGCGCCCGCCGGGCCTCACTCGCCCTTGATGCCCGCCATCTTCACCACCCGGGCCCATTTTTCCGTCTCCTGTGCGATCAACGCGCCGAAGCGCTCGCTCGACCCGCCCAGGGGATCGAGGTTCTGATCGGCGAAGCGCCTGCGGACCTCCGCCTCGGCCAGCGCGGGCTCGGGCTCGCGGGTCAGACGCGCGACGGCGCCCGCAGGGGTCGCCGCGGGGGCGTTGAGCCCGACCCCCAGTCCCGCCGCGACCCCCGGCCCGCCTGCGTCGACCAGCCGGGGCACGCCCGGCACCGCGCTCAGCCGCGCCGGGCCGATCGAGCCCAGCGCGATCAGCCGGCCGGCCTTGATGTGGGGCACGAGCGTCGCCGCCGGGGTGAACAGGAGCTTGATCTGCCCCGAGAGCAGGTCGGTCTGCGCCTGCCCGCTGCCCTTGTAGGGTATGTGCGTGAGCTTCACCCCGGTCTGGAGGTTGAACAGCTCGCCGTACAGGTGGGTGACCGTTCCCGTGCCCGCGGAGGCGTAGGCGAGCTCGCCCGGCCTGGCCTTCGCCGCGGCGATGAGTTCCTTCACGCTGTGCGGCGCCGATGGATGGGCGGCCAGCAGCCCCGGGGTTTCGGCGAGCAGCGAGATCGGCGCGAAGTCCTTGCGGAAATCGAACGACAGCTTGGAGAAATTGGCGAGGATGGTATTGGCGATCGTGGAAAGCAGCAGCGTGTGCCCGTCGGGGCTCGAGCGCGCCACCGCCTCGGCCGCGATCGCGCTGCCGGCCCCGGGCCGTGCGTCGACCACGACCGCTTGACCAAGGCCCTCGGACAGGCGCGGGGCCAGATGGCGCGCGACGATGTCGGCGGTGCTGCTGGCGGGGAATCCCACCACGATCCTCAACGCCCGCTCCGGAAACACGTTCTGCGCCGAAGCCGAAGCGGCGGCGCCGAATACGGCCACGGCGAGTGCGCAGGACCTGAGACTTTCCATCATCGTGATCTCCCTCTCCTCGAACTTCGAACGGGCGCTCCAGCCGGAGCGAGTGCTCATCCAGGCGCAGTCGCGGCGCTGCCCTTCAGTCGGGCTTGATGCCCGCTCCCCGTACCGCCTTCTCGAACACCTCGTAGGAGGTCTTCAGCGAGGCGGCGAATTCCTCCGGGGTGCTGGCGAAGACGCGAAAGCCGAAGTCCTCGAGCTTGGGACGCACCTCCGGCGCGAGGACCGCCCTGGCGATTTCGGCGTTCGCCCGCTGCACGATCGGCCGCGGCAGCCCCGCCGGCCCGAAAAACCCCAGGCTGCCGCCCAGCTTCTTGAACCCCGGCAGCGTTTCCGCGACCGTGGGGACGTCGGGGTAGCCCCGGTAGCGCGCCTCGTCCATGACGGCGATCAGCCGCACCTTGCCCGAGCGCACGTAAGTCACCAGCGGTGCGAGGATCGAGAACGTCATCGAGATCTGCCCGCTTTGCAGGTCGACCAGAGCCTGGCCGGCGCCCTTGTAGGGAACGTGCAGGATGTTCACGCCGGCCGCCTGCTTGAACAACTCACCGGTGAGGTGGAACAGCGTGCCGATGCCGGCGCTGGAATAGGTGAGCTTTCCCGGTTCGCGCTTGGCCAGATCGATCAGTTCGGGGATCGACTTGACCGGCAGCGCGTTGGTCACCGCGATGCCCGTGGAGCCGTCGGTGGCGCTGCAGATCGGCGTGAAATCCGCGATCGGATCGTAGGGCTTGGCCCTGAGCACGAAGTAGGAGATGAAGTGCGTGCTGACAGGCGTGAGCAGCAGGGTATAGCCGTCCGGCGCTGCCTTCACCACCGCGGCCGCCGCGATGGTGCCGCCGCCGCCCGCGCGGTTGTCCACCAAGAGCGGCTGCCCGAGCCCCTCGCTCGCCTTCGTCGCGATCAGCCGGGCGGCAATATCGGTCGGTCCGCCGGGAGGAAAGCTGATGATGAGATGAACGGGCCTGGCCGGATAGGCCTGCGCCAGCGCCGCCAGGGGATGAAGGACGACGGCCAGGAGCAGGCCGGTGACGAGTCTCGGCATCGTTTTCCCCTCGTTGTCGTTTCGAAGGTGCTTCGGACCGATTGACCTCGCCGCGGCGCCCGCATTGGCGGCCGGGCGCCGCGGCGGGCGATGGCGCGGTGCGGCCGAGCAGATGGTACTCCTGCGGCCGTGAAGCCGGCAGCGCCGGCTGCGTGGCTGCGGCTCTGTGCGCAGCGGGAGGGGCGCGGCCCGCGCACGAAGCGGCCGCAAGCGCGGCGCGCTCCTGCATTTGCGGGCCGGTCTCGCGCGCAGCTCGCCAGCTGCGCGCCCGCCCGGGCCGTACGCCGGTCGGGTCCGCCAGCGGGACGCGCCCGTACGGCTGTCAGCGCGGCGGCTCGCGTCCGCAACGGCCCATCACGCCCGGCAGGCTCCCGCCCCCGCACGCAGCCGCGCTTCGGCCTGCGCGCCGATGCGGGCGACGAGCGTCCCGGCGCTTTCCACGCTGCCGATGAGATCGACCGCCTCCCCGGCCCAGACCACGGCCGTGTCGTGATCGCCGGCGCGGGCCGCCGCCTGGTACGCCTCGCGTTCGGTCTGGAGCGCGGACGCGAGATCGCTTTCGCGGCCGTCCCACTTCTCCAGAAAGCGGTTGCGAAGCGCGCGCCCGGGAAATGCCGGCGGCCAGTCGTAGCCGCGCACGATATCGAACACGCGTGTGCGCGCGGTTTCCTCGCCGTGAGCCGCGGCGATGCGCCGTTTCGCCTCGTCGTGACCGAGGGCCTCGGCGCTCGCGTAGAAACGCGTACCGATCAGCGCGCCGTGGGCCCCCAGCATCAGCGCGGCGGCAAGCCCCCGGCCGTCGGCGATGCCGCCTGCCGCCACGACCGGCGTGGGCGCGACGGCATCCACCACCGCCGGTACCAGCGGCAGCGTGGCGCGGGAGCCGCCGTGTCCCCCTGCCTCGGTCCCCTCGGCGACGATGAGGTCAGCGCCGGCCGCGCACGCCACCCGCGCCTGTTCGAGGTCCTGAACCTGGCAGATCAGTTTGCAGCCGGCCGCCTTGATCGCCGGCGCGTGGGGCCGCGGATCGCCGAAGGAAAGCATGAACGCGCCGGGCCGGTAGCCAAGAGCCAGATCCAGCACGCGCCGGTCGATCGACCAGGTGATGAGCCCGACACCCCAGGCGCCGCGGGCCTGTTCGCTGGCGAGCGACAACTCGCGGCGCAGCCAGTCAGGGTCGCCGTAACCACCTCCGACCAGTCCCAGCCCGCCGGCGTTGCTGACCGCTGCCGCCAGGCGCCCGCCCGACACCGCACCCATGGGTCCCAGGATGATCGGATGCCGCAGGCGGAACATCTCGGTCAATGCGGTGACGATCATCGCTCGCGCCCTTTCTCCGGCAGTCCGACTATATCATGTTGTGATACAGCGTCTTCGGGGGAAGGCGCGGACTTGAACGCTCAGGGGGGCCGCCGCAGCGGGCCAGGAGGCTTGTCGCGCTGGTTGATCGTCCCGGGGAGTCATGCTATTGTGAAGAGGCATTGCACATACAGCTTTCACGACGTTTTCACCGCGATAGCCTGCGCGCCTGACACCCTGGATGTGCGGCCCTTCGTCCTGCGCGAGCAAGGCCATTCGTCTCCGGGGCCTTACGCAACCCCGCCTCGGGTGTCGCTTTCCGGGTGCGCTGTCGCCGCGCTCATGCGCCGCGCCAGCATCGCTGGCGGGCCGGATCGGCTCAATGCGGGAAGCCGTTCCGGCGGACGAACCCGCCAGGCGCACCGGCGGTCCGGAGCGCGGCGATCGGGAAATCCGGACCGAGAAGGAGTACACCGATGACACATGCCGCGAAGGCTCGAATCTACCTGGCGGCGATCGCCGTGCTGCTGCTGGTGATCGCTGCAATGGCGTACAAGTTCATCGTGGCCGGCTCGACGCAGGAGGGACAGGATGGACGCGTGGCGATCGTCCTGGAGCCGGGCGAGCGCGCGCTGATGCTGCGGGAGATGCGCGAATTCGTCGCCGGCCTGCAACTCGTCGCCGAGGCGCTGGCGCGCGAGGACATGCCGGGCGTGGCCGGCGCCAGCCGGGCGATGGGCACCCCGAAAACGCACGACGTACCCGCGGCGCTGATGGGCAAGCTGCCGCTGGCGTTCAAGACCCTCGCCTCTGCTACGCACCGCGGCTTCGACGCTATCGCCGCGGACGCGCAGGCCAACGGAACCTCCCGGCACGCGCTCGCACAGCTCGGCGAGGTTCTGAAGAACTGCGTCGCCTGTCACGCCAGCTATCAAGTGGTGACCGCCGGCGCCGCGCCAGGTCGGCGCTAGGTCTGGCGGCAGGTCTTCCACGCCGCGGCGGGCCGGCGGCGGGACTTTGGCGCCGCGGTGCGTGTGCCGCCGCCACCCGCGCGGCGCTGCGCCCGCGCGACCCTGATGCGGGCGCCGGCGCTGCCGTGGTTCGCGGTGTTCGCCATCCTTGGCGTGGTGTATGTTGCGATCTGTGCGCGTGCGAAACTTGACCGCAAGGAGGGGTGATGATGTTCAAGCGTATCGACCATATAGAGCTCGTGACCGCGGACGAAGAGCGCGCGGTGCGCTTCTACACCGAGGTGCTCGGTTTCAGCGTGCGCTCCCGTGTCACGGTCCCTGGCGGGCTGCGGCTCGTCTATCTCGACCTCGGCGGCACGACGGTGGAGCTCATGACCTACACCGAGACCAAGCCTGCGCCGCGCACCGAGGGCGAGCACCTCGGCTACCGCATGATGGCGCTGGAAGTGGACGACATGCAGGGCGCGCTCGGCGCGCTGGCGGCCATGGGCGTCGAATGCACCTGGGGGCCGCTCTTGCGCCCCACGTATGCGCGCGCGGAAATCCGCGATCCCGACGGCAACTCGATCGAGCTTCGGCAGTGGATTCAGGCCTGAGCGTCGAAACGCCCCCAGAGTAACTTGCCTGCGATCGCCAAGGTGAGCACCGTGCCGAGCACGAGCAGGCAGCGGCCGAGCAGTTGCTGGTCATCGATCAGGTAGCTGTTGCAAAGACGCTCGGGTGAGACAAGAAAGAGCCAGCCCAGACGGAACAAGCTGGCGAGGCACTCGAGCACAAGCACGCCCTTCGCGATGAAGCCCATGCGCGGCCAGGCGATCGCGAGCGGCAGGCCGACGAGCAGCGGCAGCGACGCGTATTTCGCCGCCGCGGTGAACATCTCGGTGCTGGCGGCGTCGAGCGCGCGTGGCAGCATCCAGTAGGCGCCGGCGAACGCGCACCAGCTCCATCTCCGGGCGCCTTCAGCAGACCGACGACGATGCGTACCGTGAACACGAGGAACGCGGCGATGATCCGTATCGCGCCGGGCGAGCCCGCGCGGTCGTGGGGCATCCATTCGGGCAGGTGAACGGCAAAGCGCCGCGGCGCGCTGGCGTGCCCGGCGGCGAGGAACGCCAGCACGAACCCCAGGCCTCCGGCCAGATCTATCGCGTTACGAGGCAAATGACGGTCGGATGCGATATATTGCCGGGCCCCGCGGGCAGGTCGCCATCGACTGGACGCAGGAGAATTCGCTCATCATGCCGATCCGAAAGCGCCAGCGTCCAACGGAGCTCGACTCCGCCGAGAACGCCACGCTTGCCGCGTTTCGCCACGCGCTGCGCGTGTTTCTGCGTTTCAGCGAAGCGGCGGCCGAGAAAGTCGGCCTGACCGCCCAGCACTACCAGGCGATGCTGGTGGTGCGCGCTGCGGCGGAGCGCGAGGAAGTGACGATCAACGAGCTCGCGCGGCAGCTCCTGATCAGGCACAACAGCGCCGTCGGGCTCGTCGACCGGTTGGTGAAGCAGGAGTTGCTCGTGCGCTCGCCCTCGCGCGAGGACCGGCGCAAGGTGAGCCTGCGGCTGACTGCCAGGGGATCCCAGGTGCTGGGACGTCTCGCCGACAACCATCGCCACGAGCTGGAGCGCTTCGGACCGCAACTCAGGCAGTTGCTGCGACATATCGCGCGCACCAGGGAGCACAACCGTGTCTGACCCGATCGGACGTGCGCCGGGTTCCGGGCCCGGGCTCGGGCGCTCAGCGCGCTTGAACGAGCGCTGCGTCATCGTTGTTCCTTCCTGACCAAGCGGTGATGCGGTGGTGATTCGGCCACGGGCAGGCAGTGGCGCTCACCTCGGCGGCGGGCCGCCGCCCGGCGTGGCGGGCGCGCAGGCGACGGGCAGCTACACCATTGCGGTCCGGGTGCCGTACCGGCTCGACCTCACGGTCAGCGCCCTGCGCCGGCTGCCGACGAACCCGGTCGATGTGCTCAGTCCCGGCGGAGCGTATGTTCGCGTGCTCGACGGCATGGGATCCGCCGCGCTGCGCGTCGAACAAGTGGACGCACGGAGGCTTGTCGTGGAAATCGACGGCGACCGGCGCGAGCACCGGCGGCTGCTTGCGCTCGTTCGCAGGATGCTCGGCGTCGAAGTCGATCTCGGTCGATTCAACCGCTCGGCCTCGCGCATCCCATGGCTGCGCCCGCTGGCGCGTCGCATGCGCGGCGTGAAGCCGCCGCGCTATCCGACGCTCTGGGAGGCGTGCGTCAACGCGATCGTCTTTCAGCAGGTCAGCGTCATTGCCGCGAGCGCGATCATGCGGCGCTTCGTCGCGACGCTGGGGAAACCTCGCGAGCGCTTTGGCGCCCGGCTGTACGCCTTTCCGGACCCTGCGAGCGTTCGGAATGCGCGCGCGGCGCGCTTGCGCGCTGCGGGTTTGAGCGACGGGAAGCTCGCGACATTGCGCCGCGTCGCCGATGCGCTCGATACGGGGTCGCTCGACGAAGCGGCGCTCGAGCAACGTCCGAGTCCCGAGGCCGCCGCGCTGCTTTGCGGCATCAAGGGGATCGGCCCGTGGACGGCGGCGGTTGTCCTGCTGCGCGGCCTGGGGAGGCTCGATGTGTTTCCGGCCAACGACTCCGGCGTGGCGCGCAACCTGGCGATGCTCGTCGCGGCGACCCCGCTCGAAGTCGAGGCGGTGCTCGAGACGCTCGGCCCGCAGCGGGGAATGCTCTACTACCACCTGTTGCTCGCTCGGCTGGAGGCTCGCAGCGAGTTGGGCCGCCCATCGCACGACGCGCGCGCCTAGCGGTGAGTCGCGACCGCGGTGGGGCCGGCGTGCGCGCCGGCCCGGGTTGCCTGCGGCGGGTGCACCGAGGCGTAGCTCAGCCTCCCCTGAACGAGCCGCGCGGGCGCCGTCAGGCGGTGAGCTTGCGCATTCTTTGCGTCCAGGATGTGGATCACCCGCGCGCCCAGAGACACCAGCACGTCCGCGATCAGCCGCCGATGACAGCGCCACCACAGAATCTCGGCGCACATCACCGCGGTGCGCAGACCCCGCGCCACCATCAGGAGTTCGAAGAGCCCGGCGGCGAACTCGTCGCCTTCGAGGTAGTCGGCGTAAGCGCGGAACGCCGGGTGCCGCCAGGCGGTGTTCGGGGAGTTCGAGGCCGGCCGGCGACGCCCCCCCAGACCGGGAAGCGGGACGTAGCCGATCCCGGGGGCAGAGAAACCCTGTTCGAGCCTCCGCCGGTGGTACTGCGGCTGGCGCCTGGACCCGGGGAAACGCCGCACGTCTGCGACTGCCTCGATCCGATGGCGCTGAAGGACCGCGATCAAGTCCTCGAGCGGGCGGTTCGAGTGGCCCACGGTCCACACGGTAAGAGCGGTGTTCAACGGTGAGCTGGCGGATCGGACGTGATGCACTTTCTCAACCCGCGTGCCTGGAGGCGGCGGCAGCCGCATGCGCGCCGGGCTGGTAATTGCCGGCAGGCGTGCGGAACGCGATCGCCAGCCGGTTCCAGCCGTTGATCGTCACGACCGCCAGCGTCAGGTCGACGAGTTCCTTGTCGCCGAAGTGGCGGCGCGCCTGGTCGTACGCCGCGTCGCCGACGCCGCTCCCGGCAATGCAGGTCAGCGCCTCGGTCCAGGCGAGAGCGGCGCGCTCGCGAGCGCTGTAGAACGGCGCTTCGCGCCATGCGGCGAGCGCGTGAAGCCGCTGCTCGGTCTCGCCGTGGGCGCGGGCGTCCTTCGTGTGCATATCCAGGCAGTACGCGCAGCCGTTGATCTGCGAGGCGCGTGTCTTGACGAGTTCGAGGAGCGCGCCCTCCAGCCCGGAACCGCGCGCGTACCTCTCCAGGCCCAGTAGCGCCGCCAAGCCGTCGGGAGCGACGGCGGTCCAGTCGAGTCTTTGCTTCATGTCAGTCCTCCATCCGTCGCCCCGTTGCTCGGGAGCGCGCTGCTCGCCCCGGGGAACTCGCCGTGGCAATTTCTCCCAGGTAGGCTCGTCGCACGTCAGGGTCGCTTTCCAGCTCCTTGGCGGTGCCTTCACGCACGATCTCGCCGATCTGCATCACGTAGCCGCGGTCGGCCACCGACAGCGCCGCATGCACATCCTGCTCGACCAGCAGCACGGTGACGCCCTCGCTGCGGATCCGAGCCATGGTGTCGAGCAGTGAATCGACGATCACCGGTGCGAGCCCGAGGCTCATCTCGTCCACCATGAGCAGTCTCGGTCGCGCCATCAGGGCGCGCGCCATCGCACACATCTGCTGCTCGCCGCCCGACATGCTCCCGGCGAGCTGGCGCCTGCGGCCGGCGAGCGCCGGGAAGATCCCGTAGACGCGGTCCAGATCAGCCTCGATCGCCGTCTTGTCCCGGCGCGCATAGGCACCCATCTGCAGGTTCTCCTCGACGCTCATATGGTCGAAGAGCTGGCGGCCTTCCGGCACCTGCACCAGACCCATCTCGAAGACCTGGTCCGCGGTGGTGCCGCCGAGCGATCGGCCGTCGAAGCGCAGCTCGCCCTGCGACGGTATCAGCCGCGAGATCGCGCGCAGCAGCGTGGTCTTGCCCGCGCCGTTGCCGCCGACCAGAGCCACGATCTCGGCTGCACGGATATCGACGTTCACGCCGCGCAGCACCGGCATCTCGCCATAGCCGGCATCAAGCCGCGCGACGCGGAGCAGGCTCTCGCTCATCGTCGCCTGCGCCCCAGGTAGGCTTCGACCACGCGTGGATCGCGCAGCACCTCGCCGCAGGAGCCCTCCACGATCTTCTCGCCGTGGTGCAGTACGAACACCCGGTCCGAGAGGCTGGTGATGGCCTTCATGACATGCTCGATCACCAGGATGCTGATTCCCTGGTCGCGCACCTTCTTGATGTCCTCGATGACCTCTTCTATTTCGACGTGATTGAGGCCGGCCATCACCTCGTCCAGCAGCAGGAGCCGGGGCCTCATGGCGAGCGCCCGCGCCAGTTCGAGGCGCTTGCGGTCGGGTCCTCCCAGCGCATCGGCGCGCTGCGCGATGCGCCTGCCCAGGCCGACGAACGCCAGGCATTCGCGGGCCTGTTCTCGGGCGCGGCCGATGCTGCGCTCGCCGCCGTTCGTCCCGAACAGCGCCCCGATCGACGCGTTCTCCAGCACGCTCATGCCGGGGAACGGTTTCATGATCTGGAAAGTCCGGCCGATGCCCAGGTGCGCGCGCCGGTACGCCGGCAGCCCGCGCACCGATCGACCTTCGAACACCAGGTCGCCCGCGTTCGGCTCCAGCGTTCCGTTCACCATGTCGACCAGCGTGGTCTTGCCGGCGCCGTTCGGTCCGATCAGCCCGAGAATCTCGCCGCGCCTGAGCTGGACGCTCACGTCGTGCACCGCCACCAGGCCGTGGAAGCGCTTGGTGAGGCCGCTCGCTTCGAGAATGTTCTCCATCTAGAGGCGGTGCGTCCTGACGTTGTCGATGAAGTAGCGCCACCCCGCCGGCCCGATGTGCCGCACGAGGTGGGCGATGCCGCGCGGCATGAACACCACCGCGACGACGATCACGATGCCGAAGAACAGGCTGGCGGCGCCCGTGAGCCTGGCGGCCAGGACTTCGGCCGTGGCCGAAAGGATGAGCGCTCCCACGACCGGGCCGAGCACGCTGCCCGGCCCGCCGAACACCGCCATGATGATCATCTTGACGTTGAGGACCACGTCGAACACACCGACCGGGTCGATGTAGGTGATGTGGTAGGCGTAGATCCCGCCAGCGAGCGCGGTAAACGCCGCCGAGAGCATGAACGCGATGACCTTGTAGAAGGTTGTGTTGACGCCCATCACCGCGGCCCCTTCCTCGTTCTCGCGGATGGCGATCAGGCCCAGGCCGAATCGGCTGCGGGAGAGCCACAAGACCGTCAGTGTCGCGAGCACCGCGAGTCCCAGCGCCAGCTCGTAGAACAGCACCTCGCTCCTGAGCAGCGGCAGGACCAGGCCGATATTGCCGCCCGCGATCTCGAGGTTGGAGACGATCGCGGTCATCACCAGGGCGAGCCCGAGGGTGCAGATCGCGAAATGGTGCCCCTTGAGCCGCAGCACCGCGAGCCCGAGCAGCCCGGCGAACGCGACCCCCAGGCCCAGGCCGAGAAGCATCCCCACCCAGAACGGCAGCTCGTACTGCACCATGGCGATCGCGACGCCGTATGCACCGAGCCCGTAGAAGACCGAATTGCCGAACGACGGATACCCGGTATAGCCGCCGATGATGTTCCAGCCCTGCGCGAGGGTCGCCAGAAGTAGCACGCTGATACCGAACTGCACCAGCACCGTGTTACCGATCCACGGCAGCGCGGCGAGCGCCGCCACGGCGAGCGCCAGTGCGGTCCGCCGGGCGGCTCTGGTCGCCGCGCCGCGTGCGCCCGGCTCACCCTCGGGCGGTTCCGGCAGGCGTTGCGCAGCGCCAGCCCGCTTCAAGCCGTTCTGCCCAGAAGCCCGCCCGGTCGCGCGATCAGGATCAGCACGAGCATGCCGAAGCTCGCAACGTCCCGGTAGGTCGGACCCACGTAGAGCGCGGTGAGCGACTCGACCACGCCCAGGAACAATCCGCCGGCGATGACCCCCAGCGGGTTGTCGAGGCCGCCGATGATCGCGATCACGAACGATTTCGCGGTGAGCGGGCCGCCGATGTAGGGATTGATCTGCGACACCGTTCCGTAGAGTCCGCCCGCGACACCTGCGAGCGCCGCCCCGAGGCCGAAGGTCAGAGCGTAGATCCGCTTCGGATCGACGCCGTAGAGCCGCGCCGCGACCAGGTTCTGCGACGCCGCGCGAATGCCCCGTCCGGTGCGTGTACGAAGCAGAAACATCCACATCGCCGTCGTTAGAACGCTGTCGATGGCGAAGGCGAGCGCCTGCACGTACGGCACGGTGAGGCCGCCCAGAGCGTGGTTCGACCCGGCATAGCTCGGGTTGATGGTGCGAAAGTCCGCCGAGAACCAGAGCTGCGCGAGATAAGTGAGGATCACCTCGATGCCGAAGGTGATCAGCAGGGTGTTGAACATCGGCCCGCGGATCACCAGGTTGAGAATGCCGCGCTGGATGATGTAGCCGAGCGCAAACAGCGACGCCGCCGCGATCGGCAGCGCCGCGAACGGGTCGATGTGCGCGCCCGTGTAGAGGAACCAGGTCGCGTAGGCGCCCAGCATGATGAGCGCCCCGTGCGACAGATTGACGATGTTGAGCACGCCCCAGACCAGGGCGAGCCCCAGCGCCATCAGGGCGTAGAGCCCGCCCAGCAGCACTCCGCTGACGAGAACCTGGAGGAGCAGTACCACCTGCCTGCCTACCGGTCGCCCCAGGGCCCGAGCGGATAATCGAGCTTGTTGATGAAGCGGCCCGCGGCGAAGATGGGGACCACCTTGTCGTTCTGAATCTGAATCATGGTCTGCGGCATGCTGATCTGCCCCTTGTCGTTGAACGCGACGTGGCCATACACACTGTCGAAGCTCGACTTGGCCAGCGTATCGCGCACCTTCTGCGCATCGATGCTGCCCGCGGCCTCGATGGCGTTCACCAGGGCTTCGACCGTGGCGACGCCGGATGCGGCGTGGTAGTCGGGCTCGTAGCCGAATTTCGCCTTCCAGGCGCGAGCGAATGCCTCCGCGTCGCCGAACCACCGATCCTTGAGCGCCGCAGTCGGCAGCCAGGCGCTCATCCCGCTCGCGCCGTTCGCGTCCGCGCCGAGAGCCTGGCGGAAGTCGGCGCTGGGAACCCCCACCGTGAACGAGTAGAGCTTCGGACTCACATCGAGGCTCTTCGCCTGGCGGATGAAGTTCAGCACCTCGGTTTCGTGGCCCGCGACCAGCACGGCGTCGATCTTCCCGCTCTTGATGCGTGACAGGAGCGCGGAGAAATCCGACGCGTTGGTGCTGTAGCGCGCATCGATCACCGTCTTCAGGCCGGCCCGCTCGAGCGCCCCGCGCGTACCCTTCGCCACGGACACGTCGAACGCGTCGTCGGCATACAGCAGCGCCACGGTCTGCGGCCGGGGGGTCAGCTTCGTCATCGCCTCGATCGTGCTGCCGAAATAATCGCTCGCCGCTGGCAGCGTGCCGAAGATGTACCGGTAACCGCGGCTGTAGATCTGGTCAGAGGCTCCGCCGCCCTGCACCATCGGCACGCGGCTCTTCTCGGCGATGGAGGAGTCCGCCAGCACGAAATTGCTGGCGAACGGCCCCAGCAGGAAGTTCACCTTGTCCTGCGCCAGCAGTTGCACGTACTGGCGCACGCTCAGGTTGACGTCCGACTGGTTGTCGAGGATCTTCAGGGCGATCTTGCGCTGCTCGGTACCGATCTTGACGCCGCCCGCGGCGTTGATCTTGTCCACCGCGAACTCATAAGCGTCCTTGTAGTAGCGCCCGGTATTGGCGACCGGCCCGGTGACCTGTACCGAGGCGCCGAAGGTCACCGTCTGCGCCCAGGCTGGCGCGGCCAGAAGGACAGATGCAAGCAACACGAGAAAGCGATGCATGGCGAATACCTCCATAGGTCGATGCTGCGGGTTCCACCCTGTCGAGGCGCACGGGTCGTCGAGCGCGCGTGGGTCCCGGAGCGCGCCGCGGCGGCCGATTCGAACGCGCAGCGAACGGGTGGGATTCTGGAAAAGGGTGCGTCAGGGTTTCGCTCCTAGAACGTGCGGATGCCGGGGAATTCGTCCTTACACTCGCGGCGGTTCCCGGCGTCGTCGTACCAGTAGAGCCTGTCCGGCGCTTCCGCTGCGGTCTTCTTGTGCGAGCCGTCGCAAAACGGTTGATTCATGGACAGGCCGCAGCGGCACAGCCATTGCTCCTCGCTGCTGGGGTCGAGCTTCAACGGGCCGGTGTGTGTTCGCTTCACGATGCGCGCCATCACTGTTCTCCTGGAAAAGCAAGGTGCGGACCGCCCCCACTGGAACGTCATGCCCTCGGGGGCGGATGGAAGATGTGCCTGCGCTGCTCCTTCACTCTGGAAATCCTGCCGCCGATGCGGGCCTCGCGTCGAAAGCACCCGGCGTTACCGCCCGCGCCCGGCGTTATCGCCCGAGGCAGGAACCGGGCGCCGGAATTGCTCCCGTGCGCACCCGCCGAGGGGATGCCGGGCGACCGGTCTTGCCGCTGCGACGCGACCGTTCGCCTCCAGCTCGCAACGGCCTTGCCGCTGAATTGCCCATCGCTCGCAACCAGCGCTTGCAATATATCGCAGTACGACGTACGATATATCGCAACACGATGCAATGTCAATCATCCTAGAGGCGACCCCGGATATGAGGGCTATTCAGGGGATTGCGTCGCGGTCGCAACGGGTGGCGATGTCCGCAGCGCCACTCGAGACGCCGGACTACGCGCGCCTGGCGGCGCTCCGGTACACGCTGCGCCGGTTCCTGCATTTCAGCGAGTCGGCGGCCGAGGCGGCGGGGACCACCGCGCAGCACTACCAGGCGCTGCTGGTACTGCGCGCCGGCGCCGGCGCCGGGGCGGAGCGGCTCGCCATCAACGACCTGGCGCGACAGCTCCTGATCAAGCACAACAGCGCGGTCGGGTTGGTCGACCGGCTGATGGGGCAAGGCCTGGTGGTTCGCAGGCGCTCCGCCGAGGATCGGCGCGAGGTGCATCTGCGGCTCACCGCGAAAGGCAGGCGGCTGCTCGAGCGCGTGGCTGGAGTGCACCGCCGCGAGCTGGAGCGGATCGGACCGGATCTGCGTCGATTGCTGCGCAGCGTCCCGCACGCCACGCGCGCGCGTCGAGGGTACGGCTGATCCGGCGTGAACGGGGACGGGACGCGGGTGGCTCGCGTGGCGGCGCCGGTTAGCGGGGCACTCGGGTGCGCCGCCGGACTTGGGTGTGCCTTGGCGCTGCAGCACAGCGCCTGTGGCGCAAGCGCAGACTCATGACCGGGTGCGCTGCCTCGGTCAGCGCTCAGCAAGTAACGAGGAGGGATCGGCATGCTGCAGTTCGCCACACAGCTCGTGGGCGCCGAATCGGTAGCCGAGGGCACGATGGCCTTTCACTTTGCCAGACCGGAGGGCTTCCGGTTCACCGCCGGGAACGCGGTCAACCTGACGCTCGTCGATCCACCGCAGACCGACGGCAAGGGCGACACGCGCACCTTCTCGATCGTGAGCGCGCCCTCGGAGCGCACCGTGACGTTCGCGACCCGGATGCGCGACAGTGCGTTCAAACGAGTGCTGAAGAGCGCTCCGATGGGCACCCGGGCGCGGCTCGGAGAGCCGGGCGGCGAGTTCACGCTCGACCCCGATGACCCGCGCCCGGCGGTGTTCCTGGCCGCAGGGATCGGGATCACTCCTTTCGTCAGTATGTCGCGCCACGCCGCGAACGAGCGGCTCGCGCGCGCGATCTGGCTCTGCTACTCGAATCGCCGGCCCGAGGACGCACCCTTCCTCGACGAGCTGCTGGCTCTCGAGCGGCGCAATCCGAATTACCGCTGCATCGCTACGATGACCGCGATGGAGAAATCAGTCCGACCCTGGCGCGGCGAACGCGGGCCGGTCGACCAGGCGATGCTGCGGCGCCATCTCGGCGAGCTGTCGAGTGCGGTCTATTACATTGCCGGGCCTGCGGCCATGGTCGAGGCGATGCAGCAGATGCTCGCTGCAGCGGGTGTCGGTGCGCACGCCGTGCGCACCGACGAGTTCTATGGCTACTGACCCGCGGCTGGCATTCGGCTGGATGCGACAGGGGAGTCCGGCGTGAGCACGCACCAGATGTACCTCGCGAGGTCCCGCGAATCGCGAGCGAAGCGCGCCGCGCGGCGGTGCGTGCAAGCGATGGGGCGATGCTGCAGGCGGGCCGGACGCCCCGCGCGCCCGCTCATGCGGTGAGGCAGCGATGACGCCTCCACCCTGGAGCGAGCGCGACCGGCTCGCGTTCCTCGAGCGCCGGGACGGTGCCGAGGCGGCCGCAAAGTGGGCGTGGCGCACCCTGCGGATCTACCGCCGGGCGCTGCTCACGCCACGGCATTTCGCGCGTGCGCCCGAGTACCGGCGTCGCTTCGTGCAGGCCTATTGCGAGTTCAAGCGCTGGCTCGCCCGCGCCGGCGGGCAGCCGTGACGGAGATCGCCACGGCGGTGCCGTGGTGCAGAGCGCGCTGGCTCGAGCTCGCGCGCATCCGCTTGCCGATGGGCGCCATCGGATCGATCCGGCGCCGCGTCCCGGGCGCCACGCGCGCGGGCCGTGTCGCCGATTCGGCCCCGGGCCGCGGCGCGGGCGTGCTCAGCCGCGCGGCAGCGGCTTCGCCATCACCAGGACGAGCGCGAGTGTGGCCAGTGCCGCTCCGGCGCTGAAAGTCCAGGCAGGCCCACCCGCCGCCCACAGCGCCCCGGCGGTGGAACTGCCCACGAGCGAGACCAGGCCGTCCACGAGGTAGAAGACGCCGAAGGCCGTGCCGCGCAGCCCGGTGGGCGCGGTGTCGGCGATGCACGCGGCCAGCAGCCCCTGCAGGATTCCCATCTGCAGTCCCCAAAGCGCGGCCCCAAGCGCCGAGCTCCACACCGTGCCCGCCGTGGCGAGCACGATGTGCGCGGCGACGAGAACGCCGATGCCGCCGGCGAACTGGGGAACGCGGTAGCGCTCGTGGTCCGCGAGTCGGCCGAAAGGGTAGGCGGAGAAGGCGTAGGCGCACCCGGTGAGGGCGAGCAACATCGGCACGTAGGCGATTGCCAGCCCCGCGTCCTTCGCCTTCAGCAGGAGGAACGCCTGGCTGAAGCGTGCGACTTCGAGCAGCGCGGCGACCGCCACCACCCACCAGAAGGCGGCGGGAAGCTCGCCCAGCAGGCGCAGCGAATAGCGCCGGCCGCCTCTCCAGCGGGTATCGGGCGATTCGTGCAGCGCGAAGGCGAGCACCGCCACCGAAGCAAGGCCCGGCAGGACCGCGATCCAGAAGGCGAGCCGGAAATCGCCGCCGCTGGCGAGCATGACGCCGCTTGCGATCAGCGGGCCCGCGGTGGTTCCCAGCGTGAACAGCGCCAGGCGCAGCCCGTAGCCCGAGCCGCGCACCCTTGGTGAGAGTTCGTCGGCGAGCAGGGCATCGCGCGGCGCGTCGCGGATGCCCTTGCCGGTGCGATCGAGAAAGCGCGCTGCGAGCACCGTGCCGACGTCACCGGCGAGCGGTATCAAGGGTTTTGCCAGCGCCGAGAGGGTGTAGCCGGCGAGCACCAGCGGCTTGCGCCGCCCCTGCCAGTCGCTCACGGGTCCCGAGAACACGCGAGCGAGCGAATTGGCGGCCTCGGCGACGCCCTCGATGACGCCGACCGACAGGGCGGAAGCGCCCAGCACCGCCACCAGGTACAGGGGCAGCAGGCCCAGGATCATGAAGGACGAGACCGCCATCAGCAGACTGACCACGCCCAGAACCACCACGCTGCGCGGCAGCCGGCGCCGCCGTGTCGAGGCCGCCCGGGTGGCCGATCCCGCCTCGGCCGGGTTCATCGAGCGTGCCCGCGAGGCAAGTGCGAAACGCCCGCGGGCCCCGCCAGCGTCAGGAGCCGCGCCGGGCGCCGCGCATGGGCTTGCCGGAT
>JADLDQ010000522.1 GCA_020846575.1 Burkholderiales bacterium | reverse complement strand
TAACGCGAGACAATACACGTGAAGCGGATAATGCCGAAAAGGAACAGCTTGGAGACATCAACTTACCACAAATCTGCTCATCACTCTCGTCTCCACAGTCATCTACACCATCGCACAGCTTCGTACGTCGAACTAGGCTACCATTGAAATAAGGAAACGCTGCTGCCAACGAAAGCGTACAGTTCATTTCATCACTGCCGTCAAGACAATGAACAACTTCGTCACAGCGGAGGCTTTGAGGAATACAACGTCGGCCGAATCGTGAGTCGGTTTTGCGAACTGTGCCACACGTGAATTCCGTCGCTTTGCACGTGCAATGGACTTCATCAGAGCTATCGGCGCAATCGACAATCCCATCACAATACGAATCCCTGCTGATGCAACCACCTTCTCTGCAAGAATAGGCTGTGGGAGAACACGATGTACAATCAAGTTCGTCGCTATTATCTCCACAATCGTCTCTGCCGTTACAGCGATCGTAGCGACTGACGCATCGGTTGTTGTTTTTACATGCGAAACTTTCGCCTGCGCACGGTCGACAATCGTATTCGTCACTGAAATCATCGCATTGATCTACTCCGTCGCAACGGAGACGAAGTGGAATACAGATTCCGTTGAGGCATCGAAAGTGGGTAGATGTGTTGCATGGACAGTTGAATTCATCACTGCCGTCGGCACAATCCGCGACACCGTCACAACGTTCGAACAGAGGAATGCACCTTGAAAAATGCCCATTCCGTTCCAGGTGGCGCTCTTTTCCTGCATTAGTTGCTTTACGTCTGGTTATGTATTGTTCCAGTCCGTTACAGAAATGTTGGTTTTTAGCACACGGTCTACAATTGGCTTCGTCGCTGTTGTCTCCACAGTCATCATCTCCGTCACAATGAAATGATGCTGACAAACAACGGCCGTTTTTGCAGGAAAACTGGTTCACGTTGCAGCGATCACAGTTGACTTCGTCACTGTTATCATGGCAATCGTCGTCTCCATCACAGCGGAAGGGTAACGGGATACATCGACTATTATCACACCGAAACTCGACTGAGAGAGTGCAGGTGTTGCCAGCTTCATATGGACACAAATCAAAATGAGCTCATAATTTTGAGAATGCACAGTAAAACCGATGAATGTAAATTTACGCCTGACTGGGCGATCCGTCTGG
>JADLDQ010000346.1 GCA_020846575.1 Burkholderiales bacterium | reverse complement strand
CGGCCTGATCGCCGGCGTGATCGTCCTGTTCGCCGTCTCTTACGTCGCGTTTCAGCGGCAGGAGGTGCGGGCCTGAGCAGGGAGCAGGGGCCCCGCGAAGCGGGGATGCGACCGCCCGCGAAGGCCCGCAGCCGCCGACGCAGCGGTCTGTACACTCGCGACTGCGGTACGGAGGCGGCGGGCCTGAGCAGGGAGCAGGGGCCCCGCGAAGCGGGGATGCGACCGCCCGCGAAGGCCCGCAGCCGCCGGCAGCGCGGTCAAGACACTCGCGACTGCGATGCTGGAGGCGGCGGGCCTGAGACGCCACGGGAGCAGCGGTAGGTCTTCGCGGTCAACAGCCGCGCGCCGAGCCGTTCGCCCCGCCGCTACCCGACCGGCTGTGCGGGTTCGCCTCAGGCCGATATGGCCCGCTCCACCCGGTCGCACAGCGCCGTCAGCACCTTCACCCGGCAGAAGTACTTGTCGTTCGCCTCGATGAGCGTCCAGGGCGCGATCGAGGTGCTGGTGCGTTCGATCATCTCCGCGGCCGCCCTCTGGTAGGCGTCCCACTGCTTGCGGTTGCGCCAGTCCTCGGCGGTGATCTTGAACTGCTTGTGGCGCGTCTTCTCGCGCTCCTTGAAGCGCCGGTACTGCTCTTCCTTGGAGATCTGCAGCCAGTACTTGACGATGATGCCCCCGTTGCGCGAGAGCTGCTCCTCGAAGTCGTTGATCTCCGCATAGGCGCGCACCCAGTCGAACTCGCTGGCGAACTTCTCCACCCGCTCGACCAGCACCCGGCCGTACCAGCTCCGGTCGTAGATGGTGTAGCGCCCCTTCATCGGCACGTGCCGCCAGAAGCGCCACAGGTAGGGCTGGGCGCGCTCCTCGTCGGTGGGAGCGGCGATCGGAATGATGCGGTACAGGCGCGCATCCAGCGCGCCGGCGATGCGCCGGATGGCCCCGCCCTTGCCCGCCGCATCCATGCCCTCGAACACCGCGATCACGGTGTGCTCGCGGAACTTCGGGTGGCGCGTCAGGAGCGACAGGCGCCGCTGCTGTTTGCGCAGTTCGGTCTCGTAGCGCTTCTTCGCGACCGCCTGCGTGAGATCGAGCTGCGTGAGCAGGTCTCGCTTGTCCACCGGCCGGGTGAGCCGCGCCGCCTCGGAGACCTTCGACTGCGGCTGTCCCCTGGCCGCGGCCGCGAGGCGAGCGCGCATCGCCTCCAGCAGCGCCCGGGCGACGGCGACCGTCCGGTACTCGGGATCGGAACCCTCCACCACCGTCCAGGGCGCCCAGGCGACGCTGGTCTCGCGCAGGGTGTCCTCGCTCACCTGGTAGAAGCGGTCGTACACCTTGAAGAAATCCCAGTCGCGCTCGCTGATGCGCCACGCGGTCTCCGGGTCGGACTGCAGCGCCTTCAGGCGCTTTCTCTGCCGCCGCTTGGACAGGTGGAACCAGAACTTGAGGATGAGCGCCCCATCGTCCGAGAGCATGCGCTCGAAGTGCCGTATCTCGTCGATGGACTGGATCAGGTCGGCGCGGCGGGTGCGCTTGAACACGCGCTCGATGATGGGCGCTGTATACCAGGAACCGAACAGGATGCCGATCTTCCCCTTGGGCGGCAGCGCCCGCCAGTAGCGCCACATCGGCGGGCGGTCGCGCTCCTCGTCGGTCGGGTTGTCGAAGGCGTGCGTGTGGATGTGGCGCGGATCCATCCACTCGTTCAGGAGGTTGACCGTTTCGCCCTTACCGGCGCCGCGCACGCCGGAAATCAGCACGATGACCGGAAACGTGCCGTTCTTCGACACCTCGTACTGGACATCGAGGAGGTCGGCGCGCAGCGCCGGCTCGATGCGCTTGTACTCGCCCTTGGACAGCTTGTGGCCGATTTCCGCCGCTTCGAACATCTCGGTCTCCTGTGCTGCGTCCCGCATGCATGGGCCCGCGCCGGCGCGGGTGCGGGCGAGGACCGCCCGCGTGGACAGTCTAGAACCCGATGCCCCGCGCCGCGAGCGCGGCCAGCAGCGGGATGAGCGCCAGCAGCGCCAGTTGCACGAACAGGATGCGGCGCACCGACAGGGCTTCGGCGGGCGACACCCGGTGGGCTGGGTCCAGGTGGGCGAGCCTGCGCCAGCGGCCGTAGCGCGTGGCGGGCAGCATGGAGAGCAGGCCGATCGCCGCGACCACAAGCAGCTTCAGCCAGAAAATCGTGTTCCCCGCATGAAACGCCAGCCCCTTGGACGAAAAACCCCAGAGGGCGCCCCCCGAGAGCAGAATCAGCGCCGCGGCGCAGAAGAACCCCATGTCCGCGCGCGAGAGCAGGTCCACGGCGTTCCTGTCGGGTTCACCCCGCAGCAGTACGGTTTCGATCGTCAGGCTGGCGACGATCGCGAAGGCCAGGAGGAAGTGGAGATAGGCCAGCAGCGTTTCCAACCACATCGCGGTTCTCCGGGATCACCGTGCCGGCGGGCACTCGCGCGCTGCGAATCACCCTGCCGGCGCAGGTACAGGAGATCATCTTTCACCGCGGGCGTGCCGCCCTCTTTGATCGAGATCAACGACTTACGATTGCTCGCGGGGCGATCGCAGCGCCATGCGCCTGCGTCCTTCACGGCGCGAGGCGAAACAGCAGCAGCAGGCCGCCGACAATGGCCATGTTGTGCAGCAGCATGCGCCGGCTCACGGCCCGCCGGAAGGCGTCCTGCATGGTCCAGAAGCGATGAAACAGCGCACTGGCCATCACCGTCACCGCGATCAGAAGGCAGATGCCGATCTCGACGCGCCAGGCGCTGACGAGCAGCGCGATACCGGCGAACTGCATTGCAAGACCCGCCCAGAAAGCGGCCCTGGGAAAGGGTACGCCCAGTTCCGTCATGCGCGAGATCGCCAGGCGCGTTTCCTCGCGGCTCAGGCTGGACAACCCCATGATCAGGTAGAAGAGCACGATCAGGAGCCAGCCAGCCGACTCGTACCAGGGTCCTGCGTAGGGCATGTCAGCTTCTCCAGAACGGCGGCGCCGCGCGCAATTCAAGGCGCCACAACGACCTTCTGTCCGATCCGTTCGCGCTCAGGCGGCGAACCGCTTCACCCGCGCGATCCAGTCCTCGAAGGCGAGCATCTGGGCGGTGAGAAACTTCTTCGTGGTTTCGTCGGTGCAGCGACCCTCGGCATCGAACTTCGTCGGTCCGTTGCCGATGAAGATCTCCGGTTTCTGAAGCACCAGGGCCTCGACGGCGCACAGAATCCGGCGCAGGTCGTGCTGGCTGCGCACTCCGCCCAGGTGTCCCAGCGTGACCGAGAAGATCGCCGTCGCCTTCCACTTGAGCGGCGGGTTGTCCTTGAAGCGCGACAGCCAGTCGATGGCGTTCTTCAGCGGGCCGGCGACGCCGAAGTTGTACTCGGGCGCCGCCAGCAATACCCCGTCGGCCCGCGCGACCTCGTTCCTCAGGCGCTCCACCGGTCCGGGCCAGCCGGCGTCCTGGATGTCCTGGTTATAAAGCGGTATATCGGCGAT
>JADLDQ010000521.1 GCA_020846575.1 Burkholderiales bacterium | reverse complement strand
TCGTCCAGTCGGATTCGACGGGAGGGAAAGCGAATTCCAGCAGCGTGGCGCCGCCCGCCGACGCCGGGCTGGCGAGCTCTGAGCCTCCGAGCGCGATCGCGCGGCGCCAGGCCAGTGCATGCCCATCGATGCTGCATTCGCGCTTGCCGCGGATCGGCGAATCGCATGATCCGTCCGCGCACGCCGGATAGTGATGCCGCGAATTCGGGCCGCGTCACGCTGCCAGGTTCAGGATATCCACAACATCCTCGGGCCGGGAGATCGGCCGCGGGTTGGTCCAGATCCATGGCTCGGCCATGCATCGTTCGGCCACCGCGCTGAACTGCCCGGCCTGCACGCCCACCGCACGCACCGTCGTCGGCATTCCCAGGTTTTCGATGAATCCGGCGACCGCTTCGGCCGCGCTCTTGCGCGGCTCGCCCAGGGCCTGCGCGATGCGCCGCTGCCGGTCCGCGTTGTGGGAGGAATTGTGGCGCAAGACGGCCGCGGCCATGACACACGAGGTGTACCCGTGCGGAACGTTCAGGTAGCCTCCCAGGACATGACCGATGGCGTGACTGGCGCCCATGGGAATACCAGCCGTGCCGGGAATCAGGGACTGCCACAAGCCGAACTGGCACTTGAGCCGGGCGTTGAGGTCAGCGGGGTTGTTCCTTACCGCTGAGAGTCCCTCGGCCAGCAGTCTGAGTGCGCTTTCGGCGATCCCGTCGCAAAAGTCATTGGAGAACAACGAACCCAGAGTTTCGACGGCATGATCCACGGCCCGCACACCGGTCGAGAGCCAGAGCCAGTCCGGGGTGTGGACGGTGACGGCCGGATCCAGAACCACCGTCCGGGGAACGAGTCCGGGATGCTGGTACCCCTCCTTGATATTCCTGGCCGGATTCCTTGCTCCGGCGATGGAAGTGAACTCCGCCCCCGACAAGGTGGTCGGAACCGCGATGAACGGGATATCGGGTCCTGCGAATTCAGGCGTGAACAGGCCGCCCCCTTCATCCACGCGGTAACGATAGGCCTGGAGCTGATCCGTGGACGTCGAACCATGCCTGAGGCAGATCAACAGAACCTTTCCGGCGTCGGTTACCGAACTTCCACCCAGGGTCACTACCAGGTCGGTCGCGGCCGCGCGCGCCATGGCGGCGGCCTCGAGAATGGCATCGACGGGCGTGTGTGCCGGCATTGAATCGTAAAGACCGGCAAAAGAACCGCCCAGGGCCGCCTTGATCCTGGCGACTTCATCGGTCTGCCGGCTCAGCTCCGGTACGCTGAGCAGGAAAACGCGGCGTGCGTGAAGGCGCTCGGCCTCCTGGCGGATGACATCGGCGCAGGGCCGGCTGAAGACAACCTTCTCCAGCGTGGAAAGGACAAACGTGTTGTGTGCAGACACCTAAGGAGCCTCTGTACAAGTTTCATTTTCCGGCTCAACGTGCATGAAGTTCCCCCTGACGCAGGGGATACACAAGAGGGCATAGTCCCCTTGTTCAGATCTTCCCTACGCGATCTCGCTTGGGTTGAGCATGTGAAAGCCGCAACTGACTATCAGGTTCTGCCCGGTGATGCCGCTCGCTTCGTCGGATGCGAGGAACAGCGCCGCCGCGGCCACCTCCGAGGGTTGCGCCAATCGCTTCAGTGAATAATGCGCCAGGATCTTCTGCATCTGCTCCTCGTAGGAATGTCCCAGCCGTTCGGCTCTGGCCTTGACCGAGGATGCGAATCTTTCGGTGGCGGTTGCGGCCGGCGAAACGCTGTTCACCCTGATGTCGTAGGGGCCCGCCTCGATGGCCATGGTTTCGGCAAGGCCGAGCATCCCCCATTTCGAGGCACTGTAGGCGCTTCTTCTGGGATTGCCGATCACACCAGCCATGCTGCTGATATTGACGATGCTCCCGCTTCTGCGCGGGATCATGCTCTTCAGCGCCTCGCGCGAGCACAGCATGGTCCCGGTGAGATTGACCTCGACGACCGCGTTCCAGTGGCCAAGGCTCATGTCGGCAACGTCCACTTCCTGCGGCAGCATCGCGGCGCTGTTGTTTACCAGGATATCGATGCGGCCGAATTCCTCCACCACCAGCGCCGCCATGCGGCGCACCTGGGTTTCATCGCCGATGTCGGTCTGAACAGCCCTGGCCCGGCAGCCCCTGGCGGTGATCTCCTCGGCGGTTCTCCGAAGCAGCTCCAGCGTGCGGGACGCGACGATCACGGTCGCACCCTCGTCGGCGAAACGCATGGCAATCGCCTTGCCGATGCCCGATCCTCCCCCGGTAACGACAGCCACTTTGTCCTTCAGTCTCACAAGGTTCTCCTTGGGGCCGCTGTGGTGGCCGGTAATCTCCGGGGAAAGCCGGCGCGGATGATGCAGCCGATCGCCGCGTCCGCCCGCGGACGCGGCGACCCCAACCAGTCCATCGTGACAGGTCGTTTTCCCGGGGTGATCAGGT
>JADLDQ010000345.1 GCA_020846575.1 Burkholderiales bacterium | reverse complement strand
GGCGCGCAGCTTCGAGCGCATCCACCGCTCGAACCTGGTGGGCATGGGCGTGCTGCCGCTGCAGTTCAAGGGCTCGGACTCGGTCGAATCCCTTGGGATCCGCGGCGACGAGGCGTACGACGTGCTGGGTCTGGAAGGCCCGCTGCGACCCCAGCAGGATCTGACGCTCGTGATCCGCCGCGGGGACGGCGCAAGCCGCGAGGTGCCGGTGCTGCTGCGCATCGACACGCCGATCGAGGTCGACTACTTCCGCCACGGCGGGATCATGCCCTACGTGCTGCGCGGCCTTCTCGCCGCCGCCTGAAACCGAAAGGAACGCTCGAGATGATGTCGGAAGACGAAAGGAAGACGGCCCGCGACCAGCTGCTGGAGGCCGAGCGCACCCGAAAGCCGGTGATTCAGCTCTCCAAGACCTGGCCGGAGATCACCATCGAGGACGCCTACGCGATCGCGGACCTCGTGACCCAGCACAAGATCGCCGCCGGCCGCAGCAAGATCGGCAACAAGATCGGCCTCACCTCCAAGGCGATGCAGCAGTCCTCGCAGATCGACGAGCCCGACTACGGCACGCTGCTGGACGACATGCGCGTCGAGGACGGCGGCAAGGTGGCGCACGCCGGCTACTGCGTACCGCGGGTCGAGCTGGAGCTGAGCTTCGTGCTCGGAAAGCCGCTCCAGGGTCCGGGCGTGGGGCTCACCGACGTGCTGCGCGCCACCGAGTACGTGGTGCCCTCGATCGAGATCATCGACGCGCGGGTACAGAACCCGCGCAAGATCTTCGACACCGTGGCCGACAACGGCGCGGCCGCCGGGCTGGTGATGGGCGGCCGCCCGGTGCGGCCGATGGACGTGGACCTGCGCTGGGTGGGGGGAATCATGTACCGCAACGCCGAGATCGAGGAGACCGGTGTGGCCGCCGGCGTTCTCGGCCACCCGGCGCTCGGGATCGCGTGGCTCGCCAACAAGATCGGGCGCTTCGGCGCGCGCCTGGAGGCCGGGCAGGTGATGCTCTCGGGGTCGTTCATCCGCCCCGTGTGGGCGAACAGGGGGGATACCCTGCACGCCGATTTCGGGCCGCTGGGCGCGGTCACGGTCCAGTTCGTGTGACTTCGATGGAGCTGCCGGTCAACACCTTCAAGCGCGCGCTGGCGCAGGGCCGCGCGCAGATCGGCCTGTGGTCCACGCTCGCCGCGCCCTACGCCCTGGAGGCGATCGCGGGCGCGGGCTACGACTGGATCCTGATCGACACCGAGCACTCGCCCGCCGACCTGGAGAACGTGCTCGCCCAGCTCCAGGCCGCGGCGCCCTACCCCAGTGCCTCGGTGGTGCGGGTGCCCTGGAACGACATGGTCGCCATCAAGCGCGTCCTGGACGTGGGCGCGCAGTCGCTGCTGGTGCCCTACGTGCAGACGGCCGCGGAAGCGAGCAACGCGGTGGCCTACACCCGCTACCCGCCGGCCGGCGTGCGCGGGGTGTCGGCGGTGACGCGGGCGACACGCTTCGGGCGCATCCCCGCCTACGCGAAGCGCGCGCACGAGGAGATCTGCGTGCTGGTGCAGATCGAGACCGCGCCCGGCCTGGAGAACCTCGAGGCGATCGCCGCGGTGGACGGGGTGGACGGCGTTTTCATCGGGCCCGGCGACCTGCACGCCTCGCTCGGCTACGCCGGCGAGACTTCCAACCCGAAGGTGATGCCGCTGATCGACGACGCGATCCGGCGCATCCGCAAGGCCGGCAAGGCCCCCGGCATCCTGACGGGCGTCGAGGAACACGCGAAGCACTGGCTGTCGCTTGGCGCCCAGTTCGTCGCCGTGGGCACCGACACCGTGATCCTGGCGCGCGAGTCCGAGAAGCTGCTCGCGAAGTTCCGAGACTGAGCGAGCCACAGGCCGGCCGCCCGATGCGACGCGCGCTGCGAGTCGCCTGCACCCTGGCGCTGCTGGCGGCGTTCTGGACCGCCGGCGCCCCGGCCACCACGGTGCGCATGCACACCCCCCTCGGCGACATCGACGTGCAGCTCTTCGACGCGCAGGCCCCGGCGACCGTGGCCAACTTCCTCGCCTACGTGGCAAGCGGCGCCTATGCCGCCTCCTTCATCCACCGCAGTGTGCCCGGGTTCATCATCCAGGGGGGCGGATTCCGGTGGAGCGATGCGAGCGGCTCGGCGAGCGGCTCGGCGTCCGCCGTTCCCACCAACCCGCCGGTGCTCAACGAGTTCAGCCCCACCCGCTCCAACCTGCGCGGCACCATCGCCATGGCCAAGCTGGGAGGCGACCCGAACAGCGCCACCAGCCAGTGGTTCTTCAACCTCGCGGACAATTCGGCGAATCTGGACAACCAGAACGGGGGATTCACGGTATTCGGGCAGGTGATCGGCGGCGGCATGCAGGTCGTCGATGCCATCGCCGCACTGCCCATCGTGAATGCCAACAGTGGCGGCAGCGGACCCTTCGGCGAGCTGCCCCTGATCAGCGTACCGTCCGGACCGATCACCGGGCCCAACCTGGTGCTCCTGAGCGCCGTCACGGTGCTGGATACGCAGCCGCCCGCCGTACCCGCAGGGCTGTCGGCGACCGCCGTCGCGGCCTCGCGCATCAACCTCGCCTGGAGCGCAGCCGGCGACAACGTCGCGGTCACCGCCTACGAGGTTCGCCGCGACGGCGCCTTGATCGCGACCACCGAGGCCACGGCCTTCAGCGACACCGGCCTCGCGGCCTCGAGCACTTACGCCTACACCGTACGGGCCTGCGACGCGGCGGGCAACTGTTCGCCGCCGTCCGACGCCGCCAGCGCGACGACGCTGGCGCCGGGCATGGCGATGGTCGCACCGGTGTACGTGCTCGGGTTCAACCTCGCCGGCAACTCCCTCGACGAAGCGATCGACGTGCTCGCCACGTTCGGCGCCGCCGACGCGGCGATCACAGGGGTGAGCGACAGGGTCGAGGCGGTGTGGGCCTGGAACGCGGCGGCGCGCAAGTGGCGCTTCCACACGCCGCAGTTCACGGCCGCGCAAAGCGCCGCATACGCGCTCGCCAACGGCTACGAGGTGCTCACCACCCTGGCGCCGGGCGCGGGCTACTGGGTGAGCGCAACCGCGCCGTTCGGCCTGGCGCCCCGGGTCGGTGGATCCTTCGATCTCGATGCGCCCGCGTTCGATGCCCTGCCCCAGTCGTTCAATCTGCTGTCGATCGGCGCCCACATGACGCCGGTACAGTTCAATGCCGCGGTGGGCGCGGGGCCGGTCAATTTCGAATCTCTCTGGGCCTGGGACGCGGCGCGCTCGAAGTGGTACTTCTATGCGCCGCAGCTCGAACAGCCCGGGGCGCCTTTGAGCAGCGCGCAGTACGCGGCGAACAACGGCTTCCAGGACTTCGCCGGCGGCACCCCGCCCGCGCCGGCGCTCGCGCTGCAGCCGGGCATGGGGTTCTGGGTCGAGAAGTTCTGATAGCGGTGCGAACCCGGGCGGACACGGATGGTCCAAGGGGAGGTCGATCCGGCCCCTGCCCCCTTGAAATGCCGGCGCGGCTGTGTCAAAAAGCGTGTCCCCAAGTTGCAGATGACCGGTTGGAGGTGAGAATGTCGACGGTAGGATTCAATGCGGAGCCGGGCGTTGCGGCGGTTTGTCGCGCCGTATTCCGCGCCGTATTCCGCGGGCTGCTGCTGGCAGCCCTCGCGCAAGCTGCCTGGGCAGCCGAGCCCGCCAAGATCGCCGGGTTGTGGATGACCACGGACTTTCCGGCGATGGCGGTGCGCGCCGGCGAGACCGCGACGGTGAAGGTGAAGCTGCAGAACACCGAGCTCGCGCCGCAGCGCGTGTCGCTGGGCGTGAGCGGCGTTCCCCAGGGCTGGAAGGCGACGCTCCTGGGCGGCGGGGTGCCGGTGGCCGCGGCCATGCCGGGGACCAACGAGTCGGTGGCGCTGCAGCTGCGGTTGGAGGTGCCGGCGAAGGCGCAGAAGGGAAGCCAGCGGCTGGTGCTCTCGGCAAAGGGCGGCGACAGGAGCGCCGAGCTGCCGATCGACATCATCATCGGCCAGTCGCTGCCACCGCGGCTCACGCTGAAGTCCAAGCTGCCCTCGCAGCGTGGCTCGGCCCGCACCAGCTTCGAGTTTCCGTTCACGGTGCACAACGAAAGCGACCGGGACGCGCTGGTGAAGCTCTCCGCCCAGGCGCCCCAGGGCTTCCAGGCGAGCTTCAGCGAGAATTTCGGCTCACAGGAGATCGGCTCCATCCCCATCGAGGCCGGCCAGAGCAAGGAACTGAAATTCAAGGTCCAGCCCGCGGACACCACCGCGGCGGGCGAGTATCCCCTGGTGGTCAGCGCCGCGGCCGACGGCGCACAGGCGAGCGCGCCGATGTCGGTCCAGATCACCGGCGCGCCCAAGCTGCGCATCAGTACCGAGGACGGCCGCCTCTCGGGCGAGGCCGAGGCCGGCAAGGCCACCCCGCTCAACGCGATCGTCGAGAACACCGGCACCGCGCCGGCCGCCGAGGTCACGCTCTCCAGCAGTCCGCCGGGAGACGGGAAGATCGAGATCGAGCCGCGCGTCATCCCGGCGCTCGCGCCCGGGCAGAAGCTGCCGGTGCAGGCCATCGTCACGCCCTCGGCGAAGGCGATCGCCGGCGACTACATGGCGACCTTGCGCGCCGCGAGCGGAAGCGAGTCGGCCTCGGCGGATTTCCGCATCAGCGTGACCACTTCCACGCTGTGGGGCGTGGCGGGCGTGGCGATCATCGCCATCGCGCTGCTGCTCTCGGTCGGCGCGGTCGCCCGCTTCGGCCGCAGGTGAGCGCCGCCCCGGAGGCGCCATGAGCGAAGTTCTGATCGAGGCGCGCGGCCTGCGCAAGCGCTACGGCAGGGCCGTCGCCGTGGACGGCGTCGACCTGAGCGTGCGCGAGGGGGAGATCTTCGGGCTGCTGGGTCCGAACGGCGCCGGCAAGACCACCACCATCCTGATGCTGATGGGGCTCACCGAGGTGGACGAAGGTCGCATCTCGATATGCGGCGCCGACCCGATGCGCGATCCGCTGGCGGTGAAGGAACGCGTCGCCTACCTTCCGGACATGGTCGGGTTCTACGACAACCTGTCGGCCCGCGCCAACCTGCGCTACACGGGCCGGCTCGCCGGCATCGACCCGGACGAACTCCCATCGCGTATCGACCGCGCCCTCGGCCGCGTGCGGCTGAGCGAGGTGGCGCACAGCAAGGTCGCCACCTACTCGCGCGGCATGCGCCAGCGGCTGGGCATCGCCGAGATCCTGATGAAAGGTGCGAAGGTCGCCATCCTGGACGAGCCGACCAACGGCCTGGACCCTCCGTCGACCTTCGAGCTGCTCGAGATGATCCGCATGCTCCGGGACGACGGCATGGCGATCCTGCTCTCCTCGCACATCCTCGACCGGGTGCAGGCGGTCTGCGACCGGGTGGCGCTGTTCAACCGCGGCCGCATCGCCATCGAGGGCAGCGTGCGCGAACTGGCGGCCCGGGTGCTGGGCGGGGGCTACACCCTGGAGGTCGAGTCTGCGCCCGACGAGGGGGCGCTTTCCAGGCTGCTCGCATCGCTGGAGGGCGTCAACAAGGTGCAGGCTCTGCGGCCCGGGTGCCTGCGCTTGCTCGCGCTGCACGACGTGCGCCAGGCGGTGGCGCGCGCCATGGTCGATGCCGGCGCGCCGATCCTGCAACTGGCGAGCGTCGATCCGAGCCTGGACGAGATCTACCGGCGCTATTTCGAATCCCTGCACGGCGAGGCGGCCCATGGCACGGCGTAGCGGTTCCCCCTGGAAAGGCTTCGGCATCGTCTTCGCCAAGGAGTTCTCCGACCACTTGCGCAGCCCGCGCATGCTGGTGCTGGAATGGCTGATCCTGCTCACCGGTATCGGCGCGGTGTTCATGACGATTCAGGGCCTGCGCACCACCACCGCGTCGGATCCGTTCCTGTTCCTGCGCCTTTTCACCGACGCGCGCGAATCGATGCCCTCGTTCCTTGCGGTGCTGACCTTTCTCATCCCGCTGATGGCGATCGGCCTCGCGTTCGACAGCATCAACGGGGAGTTCAACCGGCGCACCATGAGCCGGGTGCTGGCGCAGCCGATCTACCGGGACGCGCTGCTGCTGGGCAAGTTCGCCGGGGGCCTCGCGACCCTAGCGGTGGGCCTGGTGACCCTGTGGCTGCTGATCATCGGCCTGGGCCTGTGGCGGCTGGGCGTTCCGCCGAGCGGCGAGGAAGTCGCGCGCGGAATCGTGTTCCTGTGCGTGGCGGTCGCCTATGGCGGGGTCTGGCTGGCGGTCGCGATGCTGTGCTCGGTCGTGTGCCGCTCACCCGCAACGGCGGCGCTTTCGGCGCTGGGCGCGTGGCTGCTGCTCTCGCTCCTGTGGCCGCTGATGGCGCGCTTCATCGCCGAGATCGCCTATCCGCCGACCGAAGTCGCGCTGCTGCTTGGCATACAGAACCCGCAGCAGATCGAATTGCAGCTGGCGCTGTCGCGCCTGTCCCCGGGAACGCTCTTCGGCGAGGCGGTGCTCGGCATGCTGCAGCCCGCGACTCGCACCTTCGGCGTGGTGTTCGCGACCCAGGTGCAGGGCGCCGTGCGCGGCGCGCCGCTCGCCTTCGAGCAGAGCCTGCTCCTGGTGTGGC
>JADLDQ010000344.1 GCA_020846575.1 Burkholderiales bacterium | reverse complement strand
CGGAAAGCGCGGTTCCCGCGCCCCGTTCCAAGGGCAGCGTCGCGCCCTCCCGCGAGCCGCCCCCGACCGGACTGTGTGCGCATGTCCATACGCGATCTTACTTCGGCATACCGCGGCCTGGTCGCGCTGATAGCCCTCGTGCAGGCCCCGGCGGGCCTCGCCGCGACCGAGGTCACCGTCGTCGGCCTGTTTCCCGACAAGGCCGTGGTGCAGATCAACGGCGGCGCGGTGCGCACGCTCGCCGTGGGACGCAGGACCCCCGAGGGCGTCACCCTGTTATCGGTCGAGCGCGGCGCCGCGACCTTCGAAATCGAAGGCCGGCGCCGGAGCGTGAAACTCGGCCAGCAGCATGCGGCGAGCGGCGCATCGTCCGCGCCCTCGGTCACCCTGGCCCCGGATGCCCGCGGCCACTACGTCGCGCAGGGGCAGGTCAACGGCGGCGCGGTCCAGTTCATCGTGGACACCGGCGCCACCGTGGTGTCGCTCTCGTCGAGCGACGCCGAACGCCTGGGGATCGACTACCGCAAGGGACGTCCCGCGGTGATCCGCACCGCGGGCGGCCTCGCGGGCGCATGGCGCATCCGGCTGGACAGCGTGCGCGTCGGGGCCATCGCACTGAACGACGTGGAAGCGCTGGTCGCGGAAAACCAGGCGATGCCCGCTCTGCTGGGAATGAGCTTCCTCAACCGGGTGGACATGCGGCGCGAAGGTCAGACCATGACCCTGACCAAGAGGTATTGACGCCGCGCGGCCGGTGGGCCGCAACCCCGCTCAGGGCCGGTCTTTCTCGATCATCGCGTAGGCCGAGTGATTGTGGATGGACTCGAAATTCTCCGATTCCACCACGTACCACTCGATGCGCTTGTCCTTGTTGAGGTCCCTGGCGACGTCCCGGACCAGGTCTTCCACGAACCTGGGGTGGTCGTAGGCGTACTCGGTGACGTATTTCTCGTCCGGACGCTTGAGCAGGCCGTAGAGCTGGCTGGAAGCGCGCCTCTCGGCACACTCGATCAGTTCCTCGATCCACACGAAACCGCGCGTACCGGCGCAGATGGTCACGTGCGAGCGCTGGTTGTGGGCGCCGTAGTCGGAGATGTTCTTGGAGCAGGGGCACAGGCTCGTCACCGGAACCACCACCTTCATGCTGAAGACCTTGCTCCCCTGTTTGATCTCGCCCACGAAGCTCACTTCGTAGTCCATCAAGCTTTGCACCCGCGACACCGGCGCCGACTTGTTCACGAAGTAGGGAAAGCTCATCTCGATCACGCCGGACTGCGCTTCCAGACGGGCCACCATCTCGTCCAGCATGACCTGGAACGTCTCCACCGAGATCTCGCGCTCGTGGGCGTTCAGGATCTCGACGAACCGCGACATGTGCGTTCCCTTGAAGTGGTGCGGCAGGGTCACGTACATGTTGAACACGCCGATGGTGTGCTGCACGCCACCACCCCGCTCCGCGACCCGGATCGGATGGCGGATCGCCTTGATACCGACGCGGTCGATGGCCAGCTTGCGGGTGTCGGCGCTCGCCTGGACGTCGGGAATGGGGACCGAATCACGGGTGTTCATGAGGCTCCTTCATCCGGGGATGGACGCGGTCGAAGGTACTCCGGAGTGCGCGCCCGGGCGCACGACAACTCCGCCCCGACGGCCGCGAAAGTGTAGCACAGGGCCTGCGGGCGTCCGGCCGCTTCGACCCTGCATCGCGCGCGGTCAAGCGCACTCGCGGGGGGCCGGGGCGCGAGCCGGCGCCCGAATCCTATGCGCCCCCCAGACTCCTGGATTGGATCGAGCGCAGGATGCCGTCGCGATCCAGGCCGAGATCCGCGAGTAGGCGCGCGGGATCTCCGTGATCGACGAAGCGATCGGGCAGCCCGAGGTGCATCACGCGCGCGCACGGCGCCTCCTGCGTGCAGCGCGCCGCCAGCGCCTCGGCCACGGCGCTCCCCGCGCCGCCCGCGAGCTGGTGTTCCTCGACGGTCACGATCCATTCGTGGGTGCGGGCCATCTCCTGCACCAGTTCCTCGTCGATCGGTTTGACGAAACGCATGTTGACCAGCGTCGCATCCAGCGCTTCGGCCGCCTCGGTGGCCGGCTGCACCATGGACCCGAACGCGAGGATCGCGACGCCGCGGCCCCGGCGGCGCAGTTGCGCGCGACCCAGAGGCAGCGCGGTCATCGCGCTCACGGGCGGCACGCCGGGTCCCGCGCCGCGCGGGTAGCGCACCGCCGCCGGCCGCCCCAGCCGCACCGCGGTGTAGAGCATCTGGCGGCATTCGTTCTCGTCGGCGGGCGCCATCACCACCAGATTGGGCACGCAGCGCAGGTAGGCGAGATCGCAAGCGCCGTTGTGCGTCGCGCCGTCGCCGCCCACCACGCCCGCGCGATCCAGCGCGAACACCACCGGCAGGTTCTGGATCGCGACGTCGTGGATCAGCTGATCGTAGCCTCGCTGCAGGAATGTCGAGTAGATGGCCACCACCGGCTTGAGACCCTCGCAGGCAAGGCCCGCCGCGAAGGTCACCGCGTGCTGCTCGGCGATGCCCACGTCCACATAGCGGGCCGGGAAACGCTGCGCGAACTTCACCAGGCCCGAGCCCTCGCGCATCGCCGG
>JADLDQ010000520.1 GCA_020846575.1 Burkholderiales bacterium | reverse complement strand
GCCCCACTTACTTGAACAGGTTGTACTTGAGGATGCAGCGGATGGCGGAGAAGCCGTCCTTCCAGTTGATCTTCTTGCCCTCGGCGAAGGTGCGGCCGGAGTAGGAGACGGGGGTCTCGTAGATCCGGGCGCCGAGGCGCGCGACCTTGGCGGTCAGCTCGGGCTCGATGCCGAAGCGAGGCTCCTCGAGCTTGATCTGGTCAGCCACCTCACGCTTGAAGAGCTTGTAACAGCACTCCATGTCGGTGAGGTTGAGGTTCGAGCACATGTTCGAGAGCATGGTCAGGAGCTTGTTGCCGACGTAGTGCCAGTAGTAGAGCACGCGGTGGGTCTGGCCGATGAAGCGCGAACCGAAGACCACGTCGGCCCGGCCGTCGAGGATCGGCTCGAGCAGGCGAGGGAACTCGCGAGGGTCGTACTCGAGGTCGGCATCCTGAACGATGACGAAGTCGCCGGTCACCGCGGCGAAGCCCGTGCGGAGGGCGGCGCCCTTGCCCTGGTTGACTTCGTGGAACTTGATCGTCAGGTCCGGCCGCTTCTGGGCCAGGTCGCGGAGCAGGTCGGTGGTGCCGTCCTTGGAGCAGTCGTCGACGAGGATGATCTGCTTGGTGATCCCCTGCGGCAACGGGACCGACTCGACCCGCCCAAGGAGCATGGGCAGAAGGTTCACCTCGTTGTAGACGGGGATGACGACCGAGAGAACCTTGGGTGGACTGGCGGTCATGGAGAACTCCGAGAGAAGAGATGGGATCACGAAACCTCGACCCATGACAAGGACGGCATCTCTTGCCACTTGTTAGATGTCGAAGTACATGCAGAACTCGTAGGGATGCGGCCGAATATTGACGGCGTTGATCTCGTTCTGACGCTTGTAGGTGGTCCAGTAGTGGATGACGTCGGGGGTAAAGACGCCGCCGGCCAGGAGGAAGTCGTGGTCCTTCTCCAGGGCGACCAGGGCCTCTTCGAGGCTGGTCGGGGCGAAGGGCAGGGACTCGTACTCCTCGGGCTCGAGGTCGTAGAGGTCCTTGTCCAGGGGCGGGCCGGGATCGATCTTGTTCTTGACGCCGTCGATGGCGGCCATGGTCATGGCGGCGAAGGCGAGGTAGGGATTGCAGGAGCAGTCCGGGCAACGGAACTCGATCCGCTTGGTGGCGGGGTTGTCCTGGTACATGGGGATGCGGATGGCTGAGGAGCGGTTGCGCGAGGAGTAGACGAGGTTGACCGGGGCCTCGTAGCCGGGGACGAGGCGCTTGAAGCTGTTGGTGGTGGGGTTGGTCAGGGCGATCAGGGCCGGGGCGTGCTTGAGGATGCCGCCGATGCAGTAGAGGCCGATCTGCGACAGGCCGCCGTAGCG
>JADLDQ010000519.1 GCA_020846575.1 Burkholderiales bacterium | reverse complement strand
GAAATCAACGCATCGGTTCCGGAAATTGACAGCGTATCCGCGGTCAAGCCAAGAGCGTTGAACAGTCTCTCGGATTCCGTACCGGTGGAATTGTGCTGAATCTTATAATCCGAACCTTCATCGTATGTGAAGAACTTCAACTGGTTCGTGCCTTCGACAGCAACATCGACATCATTGGTTGTCGAGGTGACGCCGGTGGCAGTGGAAACCGTACCGAATGCCGTCTGCAGAGCAGACTTCATGGCCGTGGCGAGCGTTGACATCGAAGTATATGTCGCGGCGCCGACGGTCACGGCGGCGGTTGTGTTGTTGTTCTTCGCAGTGGTTACGCTGAAGTTAAGGACGTTCAAGCTGACGCCACGGCTGGAGCGGCTTGCACCCATGCTCATGTAGTGAGCAGTGGCAGTGGTGCTGGCCGAAGTCAGCTTCACGCTGTATTGGGCGCCCATGTTCACTGAACGGAACTGAATACCGTTACCCGTACCCGAAGTCGTGGTAGCAACAGTCAGTTTGCCGGCCAATGCGGCGTTGTTGGCGATGGCAGTATTCCACTTGCTGATAACATTCGCGCGGGTGTCGCCGGACGCGATGCTGATCTGCAAGGTCTGGTCGCCGCTAACGGCTTCATTGTTTTCCTGATAGTTCAGGACCACAGTGTAGGTACCGGCTTGCGACGCGGTTGCGGTCGCGAGCACGGAGGCTGCGCTCATGACGGTCGCGTTGGCAGCGGTCGCACCGATGGTAAGACCCTTACCAAAAGCGTCCGTGATCGCCATTGCATTCGAGACCTTCTCGGCGCCTTCAGAAGCCTGAAGAACGTCAAGATTGTGAATCTTCTCCTCAAGATTCGCCGGCGAGCCGGTGCTGGTGAGTGAAATACCCAGCGAGGTCGTATTGATGGTAGCCGTTGAATCAGCGGTCTTGGTGGCCGTGATTGAATGGCTGCCCGAAGCCAGGAAGCTCTTCAGGACCGTAAGTCCGGATGAGTTCGCGGTCGTGATGGTAGCAATGTTGTCCTTGCTGCCGTCGAGCAGTTTCTTGGTACCGAATTGCGTGTTGGCGGCAATGCGGTCGATGGTGCGGATGGCGTTTTCAATTTCAGCCTGGTCAGCAGCGAGCTGGTTGGCATCATTGAAGCCTTCGTTCGCAGCGTGAATCGCGAGTTCTCTCATCGATACCAGCAGCGAATTGATTTCGTTAAGCGATCCTTCTGCCGTCTGGATCATGTTGATTGATCCTTCGGAGTTCTGAATCGCGCGGTTCAATCCGGCAATTTGAGCACGGAACTGCTCGGAAATCACCAGACCGGCCGGATCATCGGATGCCTTGTTGATGCGGTAACCGGATGACAGCTTCTCCATAACTTGGCTGATGGAGCTTGTTGTCATCGCAAGGTTGCGCTGTGCATCGAGTGCAGCAATGTTGTGGTTAATGCGGAGTGCCATTACACTATCCTCCTTGAATGTCCCTGTCGGCCTATTCCTTTACCGACATTCTTTCATTCTGCTCGCATTGTT
>JADLDQ010000343.1 GCA_020846575.1 Burkholderiales bacterium | reverse complement strand
GCGGCCGACTCGCGCACGCCGGCGTCGTCCACCCAGGAGAACTCGATCACGCCGCTCGCCTTCGCCACCGTGTAGAACTGCAGGTAAGGGTTGGCCGAGACGCCCGAGGACATTTCGACGCGCAGGATCTCCTCACCGTCGTAGCGGCAGATCAGCTCGCGGATGGTGTTGCGCGGCACGAGTTTGCCCGCGTCGTCGTAGCGGTAGCCGGTTTCCATCGCGTGCTGGACGATGACGCGGATCTCGATCACGTCGCCCGCCCTGGCGTCCTTCGGAAGCTGGATGCGCGCGGCCATGGCGCTCAGCTCTCGTCCTGGCAGGCCGACAGCGTGACCTGCACCCGCATGCTGTCCACCCAGAAGCTGCCGTCGGACATCTGCGCGAGGGCGTACACGTTCTGCGATCCGGCCAGCCGCACCCGGGTGGCGATCTCGGCGCGGCCGGCGCGCGCACCGACGTGGAACGCGGCCATGTGCGCCACCGGGTTACGTTCCGACACGAGGTGGATCACCGTCACGTGGTCCGCCTCGGTCATCGGGCTCTCGACCTTGAGCCGCAGGGGAACCGCGTTCCCGTTCTCGGCCAGCACCGGCAGTTCCAGGTGCACCCGGCCTCTGCGCAACGGCGCGCCCTTGACGAGCGCCTGGACGCGTGGATCGATCGCCGCGACCTGGGCGCGCGCGCAGCGCAACGCGGCCGGCAGGCTCGCCAGCCCCGCGAGCAAGCGCAGGAAACCGCGGCGCCCGCGGCGGGCGATCACCGCGGTTCCTTCAGCGTGGCGAGAAACGCCACCGCATCCTCCACCTGCTGCGCGGAAAGGATGGGCCTGCCCCGGTACGCCGCCGCGACCTGGTTCAGACCCTCCACCCGGTAGTAGGCCGGCATCACCGTCTGCGGATCGATACGGGTCGAATCGACCAGCCGCAGCCGCAGCTGCGCGGCGCTCAGCCGCGCACCGGCGCCGTCCAGGGGCGGGGCGATGTTGCCCGTGTTGCGCGTGCGTTCGTCGCCGGCCACCGCGATGCCGTGGCACAGCAGGCACCCGCCCTCGTCGCGGTTCAACACCACCTCGCGCCCGCGCCCGGCGTCGCCCGGCTTGTTCGTCAACGGCTCGGGAATGCCGCCGGCTTCCATACGGTAGGCAACGAGCGGCGCAGGCGCCTGCGAGGCGCACGCGGCAGGGAGCAGCAAGGCCACCGCAGCGACGGCCGCGAAATGGGAGGGACGGCGAGCGGCCCCGCGCGCGCAGGGCCGATCTCGGCGCAAGGCCCTCAAACCAGCGTGAAACCCTGGTTCTTGAGCGGCAGCGAGCGCACCGGCTTGCCGGTCGCGGCGAGGATCGCGTTGGTCATCGCCGGGATGAACGGCGCCTGCCCCGGCTCGCCCACGCCACCCCAGAAGCCGCCGGTGGGCGCGATAACCACCTCGACCTTGGGCATCTCGCGCATGCGCAGCAGCCGGTAGGTGTCGAAGTTGCCCTGCTCGATGCGACCGTCCTTCACGGTGATCTCGCCCCACATGGCGGCGGTCAGCGCCCACACCGAGGAGCCCTCGATCTGGGCGACGATGTTGTCGGGATTCACCGCGTAGCCGCAGTCGATCGCCTGCACCACGCGGTGGAGCTTGACCCCGCCCTTGCCGTCCACCGAGAGCTCGACCACCGCGGCGGTGAAGCTGCCGTAGGGCTCGGTGGTGGCGATGCCGCGGAACACGCCCTTCGGCAGCGGCCTGCCCCAGCCCGCCGCCTTCGCCGCCGCATCCAGGACGCCCAGCGGCCGCTTCTCGTCCTTCAGCATCTCGCGCCGGAGCTCGTAGGGGTCCCTGCCGGCCGCGCGCGCCAGCTCGTCGATGAAACCCTCGCGGGCGAACGGCGACTGCGACCAGCCCACCGTCCGCCAGAAGCCGATGGGCACGTGCGTCCTTCTCTGGATGTACTCGTGGCGCTGGTTGGGGACCTCGTAGGGGAATTCGGCGAAGCCCTCGGTCGCCGGGCCGTCCACGCCGTTCTTGAGCGGCAGGTTGAGCAACTGCGCGGCGAGCGACCCCGAGGCGATGCGCGTGGTCCAAGCGACCACGTGCCCGGATGCGTCGATACCCGCCTTCAGCCGGTACATCGCGAGCGGCCGGTAGTTGTCCTGCTGCATGTCCTCTTCGCGGCTCCACAGGAGCTTGACCGGCGTGCCCACCGGCATGCTCCTGGCGATCAGGGCCGCCTGCCGGGCGAAGTCCGGAAAGCTGCGGCGCCCGAAACCGCCGCCCGCCTGGGTCTTGTGGAAGTAGACGTTGTCGGTCGGCACGCCCAGAACGTTCGCCACGCCGGCCAGCATCGCCTCGCCGCTCTGCGTCGAGGCCCACACGTCCACGCGCCCGCCCTGCTGGATGTGCACGGTGGCGCCCAGGGGCTCCATCGGCGCATGCGCGAGGAAGGGCGTGAAGTACTCGGCCTCGAGCACCTTGGACGCGCCGGCGATCGCCTTCTCGGCATCGCCCTTGCGGTTGGGCAGCAGCGCCGCCTCGGGCGCAGCGAGGCCTGCCTTGAAGAACTCGAGCAGGCTGGTGCTGGAGACGCCGCCGTTCGCGCCCGTGTCCCAGTCCACCTGGACGTCCTTCAGTGCCTCCTTGGCGCGCCACCAGTTGTCGGCGACCACCGCCACGGCGTCGCCCTCCACGGTCATCACCTTGATGATGCCGCGCCGCGTCTTGACGCGCGAGTCGTCGAAGGACTTCACCTTGCCGCCGAACACCGGCGACTTGGTGATCGCCGCGTACACCATGCCCGGCAGCTGGGTGTCCACGCCGTAGCGCTGGGCGCCGTTGACCGAGGCCGGGATGTCGATGCGACGCAGCGACTTGCCGGCGATCTTCCAGTCCTTGGGGTCCTTGAGCGCAATGTCCTTGGGCGGATCGAGCTTCGCGGCCGCCGCGGCCACCTTGCCGTAGGTGGTGCGGCGCCTGGACGCCGCGTGGGTGATCACGCCACCTGCGGCAGTGCACTCGCCAGGCGGCACGCCCCACTGCTGCGCCGCCGCCGAGACCAGCATCATGCGCGCCGCGGCCCCGCCCTTGCGCAGGTAGTCCTGGGACGTGCGGATGGTGCGGCTGCCGACCGTGGCCATGTCGCCCCAGGCGCGCTTCAGGCGCACGTGGCGGTTGGTGTCCGCGTACTCGATGCGCACCTTCCTCCAATCCACGTCCAGTTCCTCGGCGACCAGCTGCGGCGCCGAGGTCATGCTGCCCTGCCCCATCTCCGAGCGCGCGTAACGGATCACCACGCTCTCATCGGGATTGACCACCACCCAGATATTCACCTCCGCGCCTTCCAGCACGCCGGTCTTCTGCGCGACGGCCGAGGGGATGTGCATGCCGATGGCGAGGCCGCCGGTAGCGGCGACGGAGTTCGCGAGGAAGTCGCGGCGGGACTGCTTGAACGATGCGTTCTTCATTTGCGTGTCCCTCCTTATGCCTTGGCGGCCTTGGCGGCGCCGCGGTTGGTGCGCGCGGCGGCGTGGATCGCCTTGCGGATGCGGGCATAGGTGCCGCAGCGGCAGATGTTGGTCATCGCCGAATCGATGTCGGCGTCCGTCGGATTGGGTTTCTTGCGCAGCAGCGCCACCGCGGCCATGATCTGGCCCGACTGGCAGTAGCCGCACTGCGGCACCTGGTGCTCGACCCAGGCGACCTGAACGGGGTGGTTCGAATTGCGCGAGATGCCCTCGATGGTCGTGACCCGCTGGCCTTCCGCCGCCGACACCGGGAAGGAGCACGAGCGCACCGGCTCGCCGTTGATGTGCACCGTGCACGCGCCGCACTGCGCGATACCGCAGCCGAACTTGGTTCCCTTCATGTCGAGCACGTCCCGGAGCACCCACAGGAGGGGCATTTCGGGTTCGACGTCGACTTCGCGTTGCCTTCCGTTGATGTTGAGTTTGATCACGAGGACTCCTCCACTGGGCGCTGTTTCTGGTTGATCGGAGCGAACGAATACAGCGGTAAAGAGCAGCGGTAACGAGCAGCCGGAATGAGACTAATTCGCGCGTTGCAAACGGTCAATGCTGCGGTGCAACCAGGCGCTGGGGGCTGGCGCTTCGCCGTGCGAGCGCCAACAATCGCCGCGGAACGAAAATTCCGGTTGGGCCGGCCACGGCCCTCGGGGCGTCGGACAGCGGCCGGCGATCTGCCCGGCTTGCCCTCGATGCAGCGCGCGTGCGCCGGCATCCTGTTTCCGGACTTGCCGGTCCGGTTACATCCTGCCCCGCCCTTCAAGCTCTTTTCTTCGCGAGCGACTCCACCGCCGGCCCGATCACGTCCATCGGCAACGGGAACACGATGGTGGAGGACTTGTCCCCGGCGATCTGGGTCAGCGTCTGAAGGTACCTGAGCTGCATCGCCTCGGGCTGCTCGGCGAGTTTCTGCGCCGCCTCCAGCAGGGTCTTCGACGCCTGCAGTTCGCCCTCGGCGTGGATGACCTTGGCGCGGCGCTCGCGCTCGGCCTCCGCCTGTCGCGCGATCGCGCGCACCATGGTCTCGTTCAGGTCCACGTGCTTGATCTCCACGGTGGACACCTTGATACCCCAGGCGTCGGTCTGCACGTCCAGCGTCTGCTGGATGTCGATGTTGAGCTTCTCGCGCTCCGAGAGCAGCTGGTCGAGCTCGTGCTTGCCCAGCACCGCGCGCAGCGTGGTCTGCGCAAGCTGGCTGGTGGCGGTGAAGTAGTCGGCCACCTGGATGATGGCCTGCTGGGGATCGACCACGCGGAAGTACACCACCGCGTTCACCTTCACCGAGACGTTGTCGCGGGTGATGACGTCCTGCGGGGGCACGTCGAACACCACGGTGCGCAGGTCCACGCGGATCATCTGCTGGATCACCGGGATGAGGATGAAGAACCCCGGCCCCTTCACCTTCCAGAACCGCCCCAGCTGGAACACCACCGCGCGCTGGTACTCGCGCAGGATCCTGACCCCGGAGATGGCGAGGATCAGGATCAGCAGCGCGAACCCCAGGATGAAATTGAGCGTCATGGCGAGCCCTCCGTCGCGTTTTCCGGTCTGACATCCAGCACCAGTCCCTGCATCCCGGTGACGCGCACCCGCGTCCCGGCCGTGAGCGGCTGCGCGCACTTCACCCGCCACAGTTCGCTTCGCACCCGCGCCATGCCCTCGCGCTCGAAGTCCTCGAGGACCTCGCCGCTCGCGCCGATCAGCTCCTCGCGCCCGCTCACCACCGGGCGCCTGCGCGAGCGGAACACGTAGCCCAGCGCGAAGACGAGGAATGCGGCGCTCGCCGCGGCGAAGCCGAGGATGAGGGCGAGCGGCACGTCGAAGTCCGGCACGTCGGTGTCTATCAGCATGGTTGACCCGATGATGAACGCGATGATGCCACCGGCGCCGAGCGAGCCCCAGGCCGGCACGAACGCTTCGGCCACCATGAAGGCGATCCCGAGCAGCATGAGCGCGAGTCCCGCGTAGTTCACCGGCAGCAGATGGAAGGCGTACAGGGCGATCACCAGCGCGATCGCCCCCACCACCCCGGGCATGATGAGCCCCGGGTTCATGAATTCGAACATCAGCGCGTAGATTCCCAAGAGCACCAGGATATAGGCGACGCTCGGGTCGGTGATGATGGCGAGGAACCGGGAGCGCGCGTCCGGATCGAGGCGCACCGGCGTCACGCCCGCGGTGGCGAGTAAGTGCTCCTTGCCGCCCGCGGAGAGCTTGCGCCCGTTCAGCCGTTCCAGGAGCGCTGACACGTCCGGGACGACGAGGTCGATCACCTTGAGCTTGAGCGCCGCCTCCGCGTCGAGGCTCACCGACTCGCGCACCGCGCGCTCGGCCCAGTCGCCGTTGCGGCCGCGCAGCTTGGCGAGACCCCGCAGGTAGGCCACGGCGTCCTCCACCATCTTGCGCTCCAGCGTCTCGCCCGAGGCCCCCGCGCCGGGCGCCTCGCTCTTGCCACCGGCCTTGCGCCTGGCGCCCTTGTCCGCGCCGGCCGGTTCTCCGGACTTGTCTGGCGCGGCGCCGCCGATGCCGATGCGTATCGGCGTGGCCGCGCCCAGGTTGGTGGCCGGCGCCATCGCCGCCACGTGACTCGCGTACAGGATGTAGGTGCCGGCGCTCGCCGCGCGCGCGCCGCCGGGCGCCACGTAGGTCGCCACCGGCATGGGCGCTGCGAGGATGTCCTTGATGATGTCGCGCATCGCCGCGTCCAGCCCGCCGGGCGTGTCCATCTGCAGCACCACCAGTTGCGCGCCGCGCGCGGCCGCCTGCGCGAGGCCGCGGCGCACGTAATCCGCGACGGCCGGGCCGATCGCGCCGTCGATGGTGAGCACCACCACGGGCGCCGCGCCGGATGCGGCCGGCGGTGCGTCCGCCGCCGGGGCGAGCAAGGGCCAGACGAGCAGCAGCAGGATCCGCCAAGCGCGCATGCAGCGCCTCCCTCGCGAGACAGGGCGTGAAACGGGGTCTTTGCGAACCCCAGGCCGGCTCAAGGAAGAAGTCTTTCGCCGCCAGTCTATACAACAATATCGCGGCGCGCGCGTCTTCTCAGCGCGACATGGCTGGCCGCGCGCAAATTGCCTTGCCACTCGCAGCCGGGCTCCTCGCAGCGGAACCGGCGCAACGGGACGCAGGCACTGAGGAGTCGGTCCACGGGTCGGTGCCGGATGCGCACGCCGGATTCGCCTGCGAAGCGCCCACGTGTCATGGCTCCTGCGGAATCAGGGCGATGATGTCTATCTCCACGAGCATGTCAGGTTTGCTCAACGACACGGGCTGCATGAAAGTGCTGGCCGGCGGCTCTTCGAGAAGCCCCGGCGCATGCCGCGTCCAGTACTCTCTCTCGGTCCGGCGCATCACGTCGTAGTCTTGCGCACGCTTCAGATAGATGACGCTCTTCACGATGTTGTCCATCGATGTTCCGGCCTCCGCCAGAGCGGCCCTGACCTTGTCCAGGGCGACTTTCATCTGTTCCGCCACGTCGTCGGAAGAAACCTCACCCGTCTCCATGGTGCGGCCACTCATACCCGAAAGAAAAAGCAGATCGCCAACAGCCACCGACCGTGCAAACTGCTGCTTCTTGCCGGAATAGAAAAGCGGATAAGTCTTCTTCTTCATGCTCTTTCTCTCCTTGGCGCGACCGAGCGCCTGTTCAAACAACGTGATCGAGAAGCGCACTCGGCCTCTCACGCAAATCCACCCGCAATCGCCTGGTCGTGGAAGCGTCGATGCTCTGGTCCGCCTCTTCGATAACTGCACCGTATCCGGTCCTCGCGCCCCGCTCGCCAGTCACTTGGTCCTCGATGCCGCGCAGCACGAGCCGCGGGCGGCGATCGCTCGCATCGCTCCAAGCGCCAGTCGCTGCACCAGGCAGGCAGTGCCGCGTGGCTTTCACGTCGATCCCTCCATGCTGCGCGGGCTCGATGACCATCGACGCCTCTCCCGGTGTCGGTTCTCGGCGAGCCGCGGCCATTGATCGGCCACATACCTCGTCCCTGCTTCCCGCATCGCCCACGCCATGGAAACGCTCTTCGCCGCCGCGAGCTTTTCCAACTCATCGCAAGTTGCCGGCGGGAAGCCGAGCGAGGCGCGGGCGCTCTCGGGGATTGTCTTCCACGACGGCGACTTGCGTGCCACGAAACCTCCGTTTGCGCCAAGCTACACCACCTTGATAGCGCCGTCGATGTACCCGGGAAGCAAGCGGATTATTCCGTTGTATCAGAAAGTTGAGCGCCACCCGCGCGCGATCCCGCGCTGCACCCGGGCTCGCCTGGTCCCGATGCGATAATGGCTCGATGCCCTCGCAAGAACGCGGCGCCATCGTCATCCGCGGCGCGCGCCAGAACAACCTGAAGAACCTCGACCTCGCGCTCCCCACCGGGGAGCTGCTGGTGGTCACCGGCGTGTCGGGCTCGGGCAAGTCGTCGCTGGTGTTCGACACCCTCTACGCCGAGGGCCAGCGGCGCTATGTGGAGACCTTCAGCCCCTACGCGCGCCAGTTCCTCGACCGCATGGACAAGCCGCAGGTGGACGCCATCGAAGGCATCCCGCCGGCCATCGCCATCGACCAGACCAACCCGGTGCGCACCTCGCGCTCGACGGTCGGCACCATGACGGAACTGAACGACCACCTGAAGCTGCTGTTCGCGCGCGCCGCACGACTCCACTGCCGCGGCTGCGGCCGGCCGGGGCGCCGCGACTCGCCGCAGTCGGTCGCCGGCGAGATCGCCGCCCGCGCCGCCGCAGCGGGCGACCCGCGGCTGGTGATCGCCTTCCCGGTCGAGGTGCCCGCGAACTTCAAGGAGGAGGAAGTGCTCGCCCTGCTGCGGGCCCAGGGCTACGAGCGCATCCTCGCGCGCCAGGGGCGCGTGCTCGAGGTGGTGCAGGACCGCTTGCGCGCGTCCTCCGTCGAGCGCGGCCGGGTGATCGAGGCAGTCGAGGCGGCGCTGAAGATCGGTCGCGGGCGAGTGAACGTGCACGCGAGCGCGGGCGAAGGCGCGGGCGCAGCGGGAAGCCGCGGCAGCGACGCCGCCGGCGCGCTGTGGCGCTTCTCCTCCGACCTGCACTGCCCCGACTGCGACATCCACTACGCCGAACCCACGCCGGGCCTTTTCTCCTTCAATTCGCCGGTCGGCGCCTGCGACACCTGCCGCGGCTTCGGCCGCGTGATCGGCATCGACTACGGCCTGGTCGTCCCGGACGAGTCGAAGACGCTGCGCCAGGGCGCGATCCGCCCCTGGCAGTCGCCGAGCTTTCACGAATCCCAGGACGACATCGAGCAGTACGCGAAAAAGCGCGGCGTGCCCCTGGACACGCCGTTCCGCGAGCTCTCGCCCGGACACCGCCGCTGGGTGCTGGAGGGCGAGCCCGAGTGGGTGAGCTGGCGCAAGTCCTGGCCGGGCACCTGGTACGGCGTGGCGCGCTTTTTCAAGTGGCTGGAGACCAAGGCCTACAAGATGCACGTGCGCGTGCTCCTGTCGCGCTACCGCGCCTACACGCCCTGCCCGGACTGCGACGGCGCGCGGCTGAAGATCGACGCGCTCGCCTGGCGCCTCGGCACGCGCGAGGATGCCGAGCGGACGCTGGCAGGGAACGCGCAACCGGCCGCCGGTGCCGCGCCCGGCCGCTTCATGCCCCGCGGCGCGGGCTGCGCGGAAGGCGTGCTGCGTGAACTGCCCGGGCTCACGCTGCACGACCTGATGCTGCTGCCGATCTCCCGCTGCCGCGCCTTCATCGACGCGCTGCACCTGCCCGCGCCGCTGGACGAGGCGAGCGGCCTGCTGCTCGCCGAGATCCGCGCGCGGCTGCGCTACCTGGACGAGGTGGGCCTTTCCTACCTCACTCTCGACCGCCAGTCGCGCACGCTCTCCGGCGGCGAGGTGCAGCGCATCAACCTCACCACCGCGCTGGGCACCTCGCTCGTCAACACCCTGTTCGTGCTCGACGAGCCCTCGATCGGCCTGCACCCTCGCGACATGGGGCGCGTGATCGGCGTGATGCAGCGGCTGCGCGACGCAGGCAATTCGCTGCTCGTGGTGGAGCACGATCCACAGATCATGTTCGCCGCCGACCGCATTCTGGACATGGGTCCGGGGCCGGGCGAGCGCGGCGGGCGCGTGGTGTTCTTCGGTACGCCCGAGGAGTTGAAGCGCGCGGGGACGCTCACGGCCGATTACCTCTGCGGCCGCAGGCGCACCGCGGTCGCCGGCGCCGCCGGACCGGGCGCGGGCGCACGGATCGAGATCCTGGGCGCGGCCCAGCACAACCTCAAGAACATCGACGCAGGCATTCCCTTGCAGCGCCTGGTGTGCGTCACCGGCGTGTCGGGTTCGGGCAAGTCCACGCTGGTGCAGGACGTGCTGCACGCGGCGCTGCGCAAGGCGAAGGGCAAACCCACCGAGACGCCCGGCGCGCACCGCGCGTTGCGCGGCGCGGACCTGATCACCGAGGTGGTGATGGTGGACCAGACGCCGATCGGGCGCACCACGCGCTCCAACCCGGCGAGCTACGTCGGCGCCTGGAACGCGATCCGCGATATCTACGCCGCCGAGCCGCTGGCGAAGGAGCGCAAGTACAGCGCCGGCACCTTCAGCTTCAACGCCGGCGGCAGGAACGCCGGGCGCTGCCCCGCGTGCAGCGGCAGCGGCTTCGAGCACGTGGAGATGCAGTTCCTCTCCGACGTGTACCTGCGCTGCCCGGACTGCAACGGCAGGCGCTTCCGCGCCGAGGTGCTCGAGGTCAGCGTGGGCGGCCGCTCCATCGCCGACGTGCTGGAGCTGACGGTGTCCGAGGCGCTCGCCTTCTTCACCGGCCGGCCCCAAGTGCGCCGCGCCCTGCAGCCCCTGGTGGACGTGGGCCTTTCGTACCTGCGCCTCGGCCAGCCGGTGCCCACGCTCTCGGGAGGCGAGGCGCAGCGCCTGAAGCTCGCCGGCCACCTGGTGGAGGCCTCGGAGAACGCGGCCGGACCGGAATCGCGCCAGGCCGGGGCGCGCCGCAGCGGCGCCTCGCGCCCGGCGGCGGGCAGCGGGCGCGGCAAGCTGTTCCTCTTCGACGAGCCCACCACCGGTCTTCACTTCGACGATGTCGCCACGCTGCTCGAGGCGTTCCGGCGGCTCATCCAGGCCGGCCATTCACTGGTGGTGATCGAGCACAACCTGGACGTGATCCGCGCCGCGGACTGGATCATCGACCTGGGTCCGGAAGGCGGCGACGCGGGCGGCGCGATCGTGTGCTGCGGTACGCCGCGCGAGGTCGCTGCCCACCCGACCTCGCACACCGGCCGCGCGCTGCTGCAATACGAAGCGGCGCTGGCAGGCGGGATCGCGGCGCCTGCCGCAGCGGAACCCTCCGGCCGCGCCCTGCAGCAAGCGCACGGCGCCGGGATCGACGGCGCGATCCGCATCCACAACGCGCGCGAGCACAACCTGAAGTCGATCGACGTCGAGATCCCGCGCAACCGCTTCACCGTGGTCACCGGTGTCTCGGGCTCGGGGAAATCGACGCTCGCCTTCGACGTGATCTTCGGCGAAGGGCAACGCCGCTACCTCGAGTCG
>JADLDQ010000518.1 GCA_020846575.1 Burkholderiales bacterium | reverse complement strand
TCCCCTTAGAGTATCTGGTCACGGGAAAGCAGGGAAAGCGGCCCCTCCGGCACTTCTTGAGCAAGCATCATGGCAAGGAACTGCTGAATTGGCCCAAGTCGGGGTTCGGTATTCCCCTGCGTGATCACTTCGCGACCAATCTGAAGAAGTACCTTACCGCGACCCTGACGGCCCCCCACCCGGTGTACGATACGTTGGTGCGCCGGGATCGGATCCCGGAGTTGATCGAACGCCATGCCCGCGGACGGCCGTTCATGACCCGGTTGCTGCTGCAGCTTCTTTCCCTGCGCCTCTGGATCGAGTCGAGCCCGGTATCCCTGTGATGATCTACTTTCCTTCACGGCTGCCAATCCATACCCATTTTCAACGGACTGCCAGTCCGTCGCCTTGGGAGACTCCATGCTTCGCAAACTTCTAGACCGGAAGAAATGGAAATACCTCCTTTCCGGACTTACAAACCGATTGACGCACCGGCGCCGCTGTCCGGTCTGCCAGGGCACCATTGGCGTTCCCGTTGACCGGAAATTTTTCCACAGCCTGCTCGAATGCCAAGGCTGCGGCATCCTGTACCGCTACCCCAGCGAGACGCAGGCGCAAATGGATGACTATTTCCAGACCGACTTCGACTTTCCCGACCTGACCACTCAGCTGCCGCCAGAGCCCGAATTAAGCCGCCTCCTTGAGACTAACTTCGCGGATACCGTAAAGAACGCTTCGCGCGTCGTTGCGCTTCTTGCGGGCTTGGGCCTCGGCCCGGGCGCGCGATTGCTCGACTACGGCGCCAGTTGGGGCTACCAGACGTACCAGTTCAAGAAGGCGCGGTTCGAGGTAGAGTCCTTCGAGATCTCGAAGCCGCGCGCTGCGCTGGGCAAAAAGATTGGCCTGCATATCGAATCGGACATCGGCCGAATCGGCACCGGATTCGACGCCGTCTATTCGGGGCACGTACTCCAGCACATCAACGATCCGCTCTCGGTCCTGCGCTGGATGGTCTCGCGCTGCCGTCCCGGCGGTTTTGTCCTCGCCTTCACGCCCAACGGGAGCGCCGAACACCGTGCCGGCAACTTCGGCCAGTTGCATGCCCATTGGGGTCTTATGCATCCGGTGCTCCTGACC